>JADCGN010000062.1 GCA_020249005.1 Alphaproteobacteria bacterium | reverse complement strand
CCCTGCACGCGCAATTCGCTGCCCACCTGCGGGCCCACGAATTCCACCCGGCGCAATTCCACCCCGTTAAATTTGGCTTGCAGTGCTTGCTGCACGCGTTGTTCGGCCAACGGGGTTTGCACTTGCGGGTCATTCGCCCCCAGGCGGATCAGAAACTCACTCGGGCCACCGTAGTTTTGAATGGTGGCCGCCGGGAACCCGCCCGCATCCAAGGCCGCGCGCACCTCGCCCACGGCGGGCGCGGCGGCAATTTGCACCTGCACCAGTTTGCCGCCGGCAAAATCAATCCCAAAGTTCAGCCCACGCACCACCATCAGCCCCACCGCCAACAGGCTAAAAAGAATGCTGAACCACACCCAAAAGCGCCGCCACGCCATAAAGTTGAAGTGCGGCAGGGTATCGAACGGGCGCAGCGGAAAACGCATGGGGGACTAGGCTTTCTTGGTCTTGATCAGGCTGTAAATCACTCCGCTGGCTAGAATTGCGAAGGTGACGCTCAGGCCAATGCTCGGCGGAATTTTTTCCAAGCCCAACAGGTCGGCCACAAAAATCTTGCTGCCGATGAAAATCAGCAAAATCGCCAATGCATACTTCAGGTACTTAAAGCGTTCAATCAATCCGGCGAGGGTAAAGTAGAGTGCCCGCAGCCCCAAAATGGCGAAGATATTGCTGGTGTAAACGATGTAAGGGTCGGTGGTGATCGCAAAGATCGCCGGCACGCTATCCACCGCAAACACCACATCGGCCACTTCCACCAAAATCAGCGCCACCATCAACGGCGTCATATACCACGCGTAGTGCCCAGTATTGCTATCCTTCAGGCGTACCCAAAATTTTTTACCATGCAATTTCTCCGTCACGCGGCCGTGCTTACGCAGGAATTTCAGCAGCGGATTGTTGCCCAAGTCGCTTTCATGGTCGGCCAACAGCAGCATTTTCACCCCGGAAATCACCAAGAAACCGGCAAACAGGTACAACACCCAATGGAACTCGGCCACCAGCGCCGCCCCCACGCCGATCATGATGCCCCGCAGCACAATCACGCCCAAAATACCCCAGAACAGTACCCGATGTTGATATTGCGCGGGGATCTTGAAGAACCCCAAAATCATCGCAATCACGAAGACATTGTCCATCGCCAGCGAGAACTCCACCACATAGCCGGTGTAGTATTCCAGGGCTTTGGTTGTCCCCATTTCCCACCACACCCAGCCACCGAACAGCAGCGCCAAGCTGCAATAGCCCGCGGTGGTCAGCAGGCTTTCTTTCATCGAGACCGCATGCTGCTTGCGGTGGAGCACGGTAAGGTCGAGCACCAACAAGGTCAGCACCAACCCCAAGAACACCAGCCACATCCACAGCGGCTTGGTCAACCACACCTCAAAAAGCCAGTCCATCGTTTATCCTTTTTTGGTTACAGCGGCAATAAGGCTGGACGCACGCGTTTGTAGTAACTAAGGATCATCCAACGCGTCAGCGTGACGCTGGTAAAGAGACTCACCACCAACCCAATCGCCAAGGCCACCGCAAACCCCTTCACCGGCCCGCTGCCGAACACAAACATCACAAAGGCCGCCACCAGGGTGGTGACGTGGCCATCCAAAATGGTGCGGAAGGCGCCTTCAAAGCCGCCCAAAATTGCCGCCAGGGGTTTCTTGCCATTGGCCACCTCTTCGCGCATCCGTTCAAAAATCAGCACGTTGGCATCCACCGCCATGCCGAGCGTCAGCACCATCCCCGCCATCCCCGGCAGCGTGAGGGTAAAGCCCATCGCGCTCATCACCGCCACCAGCAGCGTCAGGTTAAACAACACCGCCACATTGGCCGCCAAACCGAACAAGCCGTAAAACAGAAACATGAATACCAGCACAGCGGCCAGCCCCATGCCCATCGCCACCATCCCGGCATTGACGCTATCGGCCCCCAAGCTTGGCCCAATCGTGCGTTCTTCCACCACCTCCACCTTGGCGGGCAACGCCCCGGCGTTGAGCACCGCGGCCAAATCTTGCGATTCCTCCGGCGTAAAGGCGCCGGAAATCTGGGCCCGACCGCCCAAAATCGCTTCGCGGAACACCGGCGCCGAATACACCTTGCCATCCAGCACAATCGCAAACCGCTTGCCCACATTTTCGGTGGAAAGCTTGGCAAACAACTGGGTGCCACGGCTGTCGAAGGCAATATCCACCGCCGGGTTGCCGTATTGGTCAAAGGCGGCGGCCGCACTGGTCAGCATTTGCCCGGTCAGGCTCGGGCGGCGTTCCACCAACAGCGGGCGGGTGGTGCCCCCCAACTCTTCTTGCAGCAACAATTTGCCCGGCGGCACCATGCCGCTGCCCGCGCTGGCGGTGGCGGTCTCATCCACCAGATGGAAATTCAGCTGCGCGGTCTTGCCGATGGCCGCCTTGGCGCGCGCCACATCGCGCACGCCGGGCAACTCCACAATCACGCGGTTGCTGCCCTGTTGTTGAATCACCGGCTCGGCCACCCCGAATTGGTCCACCCGGCTGCGCAACACCTGCACCGTTTGCGCCAACGCGCGTTTTTGCAATTCGGTCAGGAAGCTCTCGCCAAAGGTCAAGGTGGCTTGGTTGCCTTCTGTCAGATTCACTTGCACCTGCTCGCGCGCCAATTCTTCGCGCAGCATGGTAACCTGCACTGGGTCGCGCAAGGTCAGCGTCACGCCATCGGCGCGGCTGGCCAAACCGGTGTAGCCAAGGTTTTGGCTGCGCCCGAGCTCACGGACTTGGTCTTCCAAATTCTCATAGGCTTTGGTGAGCACATCGGCTTGGCTCACTTCCAACACCAAGTGGGCGCCACCTTGCAAATCCAGCCCCAAGGTCATGGCGTGTTGAGGCATAAAGCCTGGCAACGCCGCGCGCTGTTCGGGCGTGAGCAGATTCGGCAAACTGGCCGCCGCACTCCACACCAGCATGGCCACCACGGCCAGCTTCAGCCAAATGGAAAGATTCGCGCCGTTCACCGTCGGTTACTTCTTGCTTTTGCCGTGGACCATGGGTTCCCATCCCTTGCTTTCTTCGGCGCCGAGCACCTTCTTCACGCTCGCCCGGGCCACACACACCTCATCCTCGGCGTTCACCTTCAAGTGTGCCAGCTGGTCCATCAATTTGGTGACTTCCCCCACCAGACCGCCGTCAATCAACACCACATCACCTTTTTTCAGGTTCTTTACCAAGTCGGCATGGGCCTTGGCCGCTTGGTTCTGCGGGCGAATGATCAACAGGTAAAAAATCGCAAAAATAAAGACAATCGGCAGGTAGCTTACCAGCATCACGCTCCAATCGGTGGTTACGCCAGACGCGGTTGCCGTTTGCGCCCAACCAGTGCTTACAAACAAATCCAACATGGTCTTCTCTCCTGTGCTCTTGGTGCCGCACCCTATGCAAAATTAGGCACGGCGTAAAGGGCTATGCCTCCCAGGTGGGGAATGGATCGGGCAGGTTGCTGGGCGTTAGGTAGGCAGCCGGGTCGGTTTCCGGTACCAGAGCGGCTTCCAGCGCTACACGCAACGGTGCCATTTGCCAGTTTACGCCTATAAACACCAACTCTTGGCGACGGTCGCCCACCACCGGGCGCAGATATTCCAACATCATCTCGCGCCATTCGCGGTTTTGCGGCCAGCGATCCTGCGGAATTACCGCCCACCATTTCCCCGCCCCCTTGGTACTACACATGGCGCCTGCCAGGCTTAGTTCACCCACCCAATTCGGGCGTGTCGCCAACCAGAAGAATCCTTTGGCACGCACCAAGCCGGGCCAATCCTGCTTCAGAATTTGCGCCAGTTTCATCGGGTCGAATGGTTGCCGAGCCTGAAACACCAGGCTACTGACGCCATATTCCTCGGTTTCTGGGTGATGGTGATGCGGCTCAAATAATTCCTGATGCCAACGCGGCGCGGTTTCAGCCTGCTCCTGATCAAACAATCCGGTATGCAGTACGGCAGCTGGGTCAAGCCGGGCTTGTATCGTTTCATACACCTTAGCGCGTGGGTTAAGCGCGCTGATAACCCCCCGAACTGCCGATAATTGTTCAGCGTTTACTGCGTCGACCTTATTCACCACCACCACATCGGCAAATTCCAGTTGATCGGTAAGTAGGTCTACCAAAGACCTGGTATCTTCCTCGCCTGTCTCCTGCCCCCGATCGCGTAGAAAATCATGGCTGCCATAATCACGCAGCAGATTCGCAGCATCCACCACCGTCACCATGCAATCAAGACGGGCAATGTCTTCCAAACTCTCGCCCTGCTCATCGCGGAAGGCAAAGGTTGTGGCAATCGGCAAGGGCTCGGCCACGCCAGTACCTTCAATAATCAGGGTATTGTATTGTCCGGTGGCGGCAATTTCGCGCACTGCTTCCAGCAAGTCGCCGCGCAGCGTGCAGCAAATACAACCGTTACTGAGCGTGACCATCTTTTCCGCCGTGCGCAGTGTGTTCGCACCCTGCCCGCTGGCCACCAGCTGCGCATCGATGTTCACCGTGGCCATATCGTTCACAATCGTCGCCACCTTCAGGCCATGTTCGGCATTCAGCAAATGGTTTAACAATGTTGTTTTTCCAGCACCTAGAAAACCAGAAAGGACCGTCACACTTAAGCGTCGGTCAGGAAAAACTCGAACCCCCATGGGAAAACTCCTTGTTTCCCTTTCGGTATAGCAAAGCTGTCAAGCCCCCCGTTTCTGAAGGCGAGGAGTGACCTACTTCGGCAGCACCGTTAAGGGGTCAATCGCGGTGGCGTTGCGGCGCAGTTCAAAGTGCAGTTGCGGGCTTTCCACATTGCCGGTTTGCCCGCTTACCGCAATCACTTGGCCCTTCTGCACCCGCTCGCCCTTGCGCACCAGCAAATGGTTGGTATGCGCGTAGGCGCTCACCATCCCGCCAGGGTGGCGAATCAGCACCATGTTGCCGTAGGCGCGCAGGCCATTGTCGGCGTAGAGAACCGTTCCATCTTCAGTGGCCAGCACCGGGGTGTTGGCGGGCACGGCAATGTTGATGCCCGTGTGCGCCACGCCATTGCCCTTTTCGCCGAATTTCTTCAGCAACTCGCCGCGGGCAGGCCAAATCAAGCCGCGTTGCTTGGCGGCTTCGCGGTCAATCTGCCCGCGCTTCAGCTCGGCACGCAACTTATCCTTTTCGGTAATCGGGCCAACCGGACGCAACGGCCGCACCGTATCGGCGGTATCGGTGCCCTTGTCCGGATCATTCAGCGGGCGTTCCAGCGCCGCGGTTTGGCTGGCCAGAATGGTCGCGCGGGTCGCTTCGGTAACGCCCAAATCGGCTGCCGGACGCAGCCCTGGTGTAACGGCCTTGGCTTCGCGCACCGCCGCTCTGGCTTCCTGTTTCGCCTGTGCCACAGTGGGCGAGGTTGGAATATTCAACACCATCCCCGCTTGCAGCGCTTCGGGGCGCTCCAAATCGTTGGCGGCCATGATATCCAACACGGAAACCTTATAATGCTTGGAAATGCGGAAAATCGTCTCACCGCTCTTCACCTGGTGCTGCAGCTGCTTGGCGGGCACCACCGGTTTGGCCGCGGGCAGTTCGCGCCCGGCCGCCGGTTCAATTCTCGCCACATCAAAGCTAGTTGGCGTAGTCTCAGCGGTGTTTTGCTGTCCTGGGGTGGCGGGTTCTACAGCGGGTTCCGCCGTGGTGGCCACCGGTGCCGCCGGAGCTGCAGGGGTTGGCGCGGTACGCAGATAATTGGTGATACTATCGGCCAAGCTTGGCGGATTGGGCTTGGTATTGGCCGGAATTGTTAAGGTGCGCCCAGGCTCAACATCGGCCACATTACGCAGCCCATTCGCCCGCACAATCGCCTCGGGCGTGGTTTGGTGCGCGCGCGCAATCTTAAACAAGGTGTCGGTGGGTTGCACAGTATAGGTCGTTACCTGCGGGGCGGCGGGCTTGGCGGCATCCACCTGAATGGTTTGAAAGCCACTGGCGGGTACGGTATTAAGGCGCGGTGCCACCGGCTGGGTGGGCCCAGCAGCAGGTTGCACCTGTTGCAAGGTTTCTTCGTTAATCACCGGCACCACCGGCTGCACCGTGGTAAGCCCGGTGATGGCGGCAGGGGAAGTGGCCCCATCGGCCAATGGCACGGCCGTGGCCGAGGCGGGCGGAGTTGGAAACGCAGCCGTTTGCCGCGGTGCACGCGTCTGCCAGTTCTGCTGAATTTTCCCCGTCACCACCGGCGCCGGTGGCGTGGTGGCGCAGGCCGCCAGCAGGCACGCCGTTGCCACCCAACATCCCCGCGTCAATCCCCGCATCCGCCAACACTCCCGTTATAAATACTTCAGCAACAGGCCAAACACCGCCAGCAGCAACAAGCCCAGCGCTACCACCATGGTTAGGCCATGATAGTAACGGGCCAACCAATCGCGGTAACGAGTTCCCCCACGCCAGAGCAACCAGGCCATCAGGCCATAACGCACCCCGCGGGCCGCTAAAGCCGCCGGCAGCAGCCACAACGGAGCCGCTCCCAGCAAACCTGCCAGCAGCAGCAGCACACCAAATGGAATCGTCGCCATTCCGGCCGCCACCACCAACAATGGCGCGTAGCCTTGCATCCCCACCTGTAAATCCAGCAACCAGGCACCGCCCAAAAACTGCTGGAGCAGCGTCAGGCCGCCCAGCAGCCCCAACACGGCCCCCACGGTATAAAGCACCCCGCCAGCCACCACGCTCCCCAGCACCGCCGCCGCGGTATGCCGCCACACCTCGGTGGGGCTTAACAATACTTTGTCGGCCAGCAGTAAATCGGCCCGCACCGGAGCCCCCACCGTTTCCACCGCAGCGGCGTACATCAGCCACCGCCCCGCTTGGGGGCTGTTGAGGCGGCTCACCAGGCCATCATGAAGGTTTTGCATGCATACATCCTAAAAAATTTCGGCGGAACAAGCAGCTTATTTTGGCCCAAAACCAGGATTTCTTCCCCACCCCCTGGCAAAGTTACCACACCCCCTCCTACCCCTTTTGGGTGCCAAAATTAAGGCTGAGGCACCGGCAGCGACACAAACAAATACCCGTCCTCGCGCCACACCCGCAGCACCACGCTGCCACCGGGCTTGCGCGCCAAGGCTGTACGCAAATCGGCCGCGCTGCGCACCGGGCGGAAGTCGGCTTCGCTCACCACATCGCCGCGTTGCAGGCCGGCTTCGGCGGCGGCCCCCCGTGCCTGCACCACCACCATCCCCTGCACGGCGGCCGAGATTTGCTGCTGCGTGCGCAGCGCCGGGGTCAGCGGCGTCACCACAATCCCCAGCGTGCGTTGTAAGTTCGCGTCATCGTCGGCGGTGGCGGGGCTACGTGGGGCGCTTTCAGCGGCCGAAGCGTTTTCCTGCGGCGTCCTTTGAATGGTGGCGTGCAGCGCCAACGGCTTGCCGTTGCGCAGCAATTCTAACGGCACGCGGGTACCCAACGGCACTTGGGCGACCAGTTTGGGCAGGTCATTCATTTCATCAATTGCACGGTTGTTGAAGCGAATGATCACGTCCCCTTCCCGTACGCCTGCCGCCGCCGCGGGGCTGGCGGGGGTCACCTCCGCCACCAAGGCGCCGTTGTCATCTTTCAAGCCCAACCCTTTGGCGAGGTCGGCGGTGAGGGTTTGCACCTTCACGCCCAGCCACCCGCGTTCCACCCGGCCATTCTTTTGCAATTGCGCCACCACCTGCCGCACGGTGTCGGCGGGAATGGCAAAGCCAATCCCGTTGCTGCCCCCCGTACGGGAAAAAATCGCGGTGTTGATGCCAATCACCTCGCCCTGCACGTTAAACAGGGGCCCGCCGCTGTTGCCGGGGTTAATCGCCGCATCGGTCTGGATGAAATCATCATACGGCCCCTGGCCAATGTTGCGCGCCAGGGCCGAGACAATCCCGCTGGTTACCGTGCCACCCAGGCCAAACGGGTTGCCGATTGCGAGCACGGGCTCGCCCACCCGCACCCCGCTGCTGCGGCCCAAGGTGGCGGCTGGTAGGGCGGTTGTCGCGTTGATTTTCAGCAGGGCCAAGTCGGTCTTTTCATCGCGGCCGATCACGCGGGCCGGGAATTCATGGCGGCTGTTGGAAAGCTTCACGATAATCCTGTCGGCCACATCGCCATCGGGGGCAATCACGTGGTTGTTGGTGACAAGAAATCCATCCGCGGAAATCAGTACACCCGTGCCCAGGCTCTGGCTGGGCGGGGTTTGGAAGTCACCAAAACGCTCGCCGAAACCTTGCTCAAACTGCTCGAAGAACTGTTCGAATGGCGTACCCATAAACGGGTTTTGTCCGCCAAAGGGGTTCCCCAGCGGGCGCCGCACCACCTTGGCCTCGCTCTGGGTGGCCACGTTCACCACCGCGGGGGAAAGCCGCTCCACCAAATCGGCATAGCTAGTCAGGCTTGGGTTGGCCGCCCAACTGGGGGTGGCCATGCCCGCCACCACCGTCACCATCAGCACCAGCCCCCACCGTATCATGCGCATCGTTCTGCTCCCTTACCCTTCGTGTGTCCTTGCTAAAGTGGGCAGGAGCCTCTTCCCGCTCAAGAGGGGGCGGTAAGGCCGTAAGGTTTCGGTTAGCCGGGCCCCTCTTGCCAGCCTGCCACAAAAGGCATACACATTCGCCACTTTTCACCCCGTTTGCAGAGGAGTCCGCCATGGCCGGACTTTTATCCACTGTCTTTCACTGGCTGCTGGTGCTCACGCCGGCCTTGGTCGCCAATATGGCGCCGATTCTGGTCAAGCCGCTCTGGCCGCAGTTCAATCAGCCAATTGACTGCGGCCTGCGCCTGCGCAACCGCCCCCTGCTCGGCGCCAACAAAACCTGGCGCGGCCTGCTGGCCGGGATGCTGCTGGGCGGCATCGCCAGCTGGCTGATCAGCCTCGCCACCACCGCCCAGCCCGCTGGGTTTTGGTTCGGCGTCTTAGCCGGTTTTTGGGCGTTGCTGGGCGACATGGTCGGCAGCGCGCTCAAACGGCAGTTGGATATCCCCAGCGGCGGGCACCTGCCCATCCTCGATGAAGCCGATTACATCGTCGGCTTTCTGCTGGTCACCGCGCTGATCACCTCCTGGAGCCTTGGCTTCGTGCTGTTTGCCATTGTGCTGGTGCTGCTGGCTAACCCGCTGGTCAACCGGCTCGGCTACCACCTGGGCCTGAAGGAACACCCGTGGTGAACGTAAAACCGCCGCGCCCTGTTGTGGGGTGCGGCGGTTATCTTTTTGCCCCGTGCGCTTAAGTGACACCGACCGTGCTGTTCATCCCGCCTTGCAGCGTGGCTGTGGCCAGCAGCTGCCATTTTTGCGCCGCAGAAATCTGCGGCAGGTTAAAGCTGTAGCTCACCGCCGTCCCGGTCAGCAGGCCAAAATACAGCTCGGCCGCCTGTTCCGGGCTTACATCGGGGGCCAACACCCCTTGG
>JADCGN010000061.1 GCA_020249005.1 Alphaproteobacteria bacterium | reverse complement strand
TCGCCTAAGCCGCGGGCCAACAGAATGCTGCCCACCAAGCCCAACACCAACCCCAGGCCATAGCCGCCCACCAATTGAATCGCCTCTTGGGCCAGACGCGCGGCGGCGGTGGGTGGGAGAATTTTACGTAACATGCTTAACGCACCAACAACAGGAATCCTAAGGCCAGGCTGGCCAAGGCCAGCCAGGTCCGTGGTTGCCGCGGTAAATCGCCACGCCAGAGATCGTGCGCCGCCAACAGCGCCGCCGGCAGCATTGTCACCACCAGTACCAAGGCCAGCGGTAACCCGGCGTAGGCAAAACCTTCCAGCACCGTGCCGGCCAAAAAGGCGGCCCAGAGAGCCAACACCCACGGGCGCGGCGGTAACGGCTGTTGCCGCACGGGTGCCCAGGCCCATAAACCTGCATAAAAAGCGGTGGCAAAAGTTTGCGCCAGCAACGTGTGGGCCAGCACCTGCGGTTGCTGCTGCTGGCCGTACTTATAAAGCGTGATTTGCAGCACCAGCACCGCGCACCACACGCCAATCACCGCCCACTCTGTCACGCTGGGCAGACGGTTGCGGGCTTGGCTGAGACCCACGGCGCCCCCCAGCAACAGCGCAATTGCCAACAAGGTGAAGAGCGGAAAATGGAAGCCGAACAAGGCCACATCAGCCAGCAACGCTCCCAGCGTAATCAGGGCTTTTTTGTAACCGGCCACTTCGGCCAGGGAAAAGCTTTTCAGCAACCACACCAACCCGGTGGTGGTGGCCACCGTGCAGGCGGCCCACGCCAGCGGCCAGCGCAGGGCGTGTGGGGTTAGGTTAAATTCCAGCGCCCCCGTTTGCCAGCACGCCAGCAGCGCCGCCAGCCACACGGGAAAGAGCAGGCCTAACCAGCGCGGAATCGCAAGCATCCCTGCCAAGCCCGGCGCAGCCGGTTGCAGCACATGCAGTTGCTTCACCACCATCTGGTACAGTGCAAACGCCACCCCGCTGCCCAAGGCGGCGAGTACGCCCAACAACGGTAAATGTTGGCTCATCGGCGGCGCTGCTGCACCATAGGCACGTCCCAAACCTCACCCGGCCACAGCGGGCGGAAGGTGGTGGCGGAAATTTTGGCTGCCTGCAGCGCCAACGCCAAGTCATCCACGGGTTGCTGCCAGGGCTCGTCGGTCAGCTGAAAAACCCCAAAGTGGTGGCCAATGCCGTAGGCGGCGCCCAGTTTTTGGAAAGCACTCACCGCCTCGCCTGGGTTCATGTGGGCATAGCGCATGAACCAGCGCGGCTCGTAGGCGCCGATCGGCAACAGCGCCAAGCGCAGGTTGGGGTATTTTTGTCCTGCTTCGGCAAACCATACGCCAGCCTTATCTCCTAAGCCGTAGCCGCTATCACCCGCCCAGTAGATGGTGCCGCCCGGCGTTTGCAACGCCATCGCCGCCCAGAGCGCCTTGCGGCGGTCAAACGGGGTGCGAGCCCCCCAGTGCTGCATCGGTTCCAGCGTCACAGTCACGGTCGGGCTGAGCGCCAGGCTTTGTCCCCAATCCTTTTCGATCACCCGGGCCGTAGGTGCGTCCGCCAAAATCAGCCCCGCATTGTTCAGCGGCACCAAAATAGTGGGGTTATCGCGGGCCACCAACCTGGCCAGCGTGCGCACGCAGAGGTGCTCATAATGGTTGTGTGAGACCAATACCGCATCAATCGGCGGCAAATCCTCCCACTGAATGCCAGGCGGGGTTATGCGCCGCGGCCCGGCCCAAGTTACGGGGCTGGCGCGCTCTTCCCAAACCGGGTCAAGCAGGATGTTTAACCCCTGCGTTTGCAGCAAAAAGCTGGCGTGACCAACCGCCGTCACTACCAGGCGGTTCCCCATCACCCGCGCAGCGGGCTTGGCAAAGCCGCCTTCTCCGGCACCACGCGGTGCGGCATAGGCTGGCCAGACCGCCCGGGGGGCACTGGCTTCTCCAAGCCCCAGCTGCCATTTCAAAAAAGTTCCAAAACTGTTCACCATCGGACGTTCGGGGTTAAAGAACCGCTCACCATCAAAGTGGGAACTTTTGGGCCCCTGATAGGTGGGAGTACCACACGCGGCCAGCATCACCGAACAAACCATCACAAGGGGGGCTTTCATGCCGCCACCCTAACGGGAAAGGCTACCGGCTGGCAACGCGTTCGTTGCCCAGCGCCGCCCGCCACGCCACTTGTACGGCCGCCACCGTGGCTTTAAACTGGGCCAATTGCTTGCGGGAGAGCGGATTGCTAGTGGGCAAGTCGGCGCGCATGGGGTTGACCGATTGCCCGTGTATTTGCACCTCATAGTGCAAATGCGGCCCGGTGCTACGGCCGGTGTTGCCAACCTGGGCAATAATCTGGCCCTGGCGCACCCGGCTCCCTACCTTCAGCCCCTTGGTAAACCGGTGCAGGTGGGCATAGGCCGTACTGAACTTCTCATTATGCCTGATGCGAATCAGGTTCCCATTCGGGCCCTTGGGGCCAATGAAGGTAATCACCCCATCCCCGCTGGCTTTGACAGGCGTGCCAATGGGTGCGGCAAAATCGGTGCCCGTGTGCAGCTTGCTAAAGCCCAGCACGGGGTGCGTGCGCAGGCCGAAGCCCGAGGAAATGCGGTACACTTCCAAGGGCGTGCGCAGCAGCAGTTTACGTTTGCTCTCGCCTTTTTCGTTCAGATACTCGTTGGTGCCGGGCCACCAGAAGGCTTGGCGGGTTTCGCCCCCCACGGTAAAGGCGGCGGCCAGAATCCGCCCGGTTTTCACCCGCTGGCCCAAGTCGTTTTGGGTTTCCTCATAGGTCACCTTAAAGGTGTCACCGGGGTGGATATCGCGGGTATAGTCCAAGTCCCAGGCAAAAATATCCATAAATTCTTTAATTTGCTGTGGTGAAAGACCAGCCCGCGTGGCATCGGCCCACAGACTGCCCTCAATCCGGCCCACCGCCACGGCACGGTGCTCTTTTAAGGGCTTTTCCTTGGCCACGGCGGTGGCGTGGTTACCCTTTAAGGAAAGGGCGACTTCTTGCGTCGGTGTGGGGCGGAAGGCCATGCGGGCCACCCCAATCTGGTAGGGGGCGGCTTCCTCATAGCTTAGCGTCAGGGTAGTTTTGGCAGCCACGGGCAGCCGAGCCGCTTGGTTGGCTTCGGTCAGGGCCGCCACCTGGGCCGGGCTAAAGCCGGCCTGTTTCAAATGCTGCACCAGGGTTTGCCCCCGTTGCAGCGTCAGGGTACGTTCCACCACCACAGGGGGGAGAGCTTGGGCCGCTTGGGCATAGCTGGCCTGCAGCTGCTGGGCCGTGGGCAAGGTCGCCTCGGCCTGGCGCGCCAAGGGGACGCTGGCGGCACAGAGTGCGCCAAACCCTAAACAAGCCTTGGCAGTCCAGGCTTTGGATACAAATTTCATTAACTTCTTATAGTGGAGCCCACCAGCCAGCGTCAACCAACCGGCCTCCGGAAGCGGTTCGGCC
>JADCGN010000060.1 GCA_020249005.1 Alphaproteobacteria bacterium | reverse complement strand
GGGGGCACCTGGGGTACGGTCACGCTGCTGCTCGATGCCAGCCCGTTGGGCGGCAACAGCCTCAGCCAAGTGCGTTTGGGGTACCGGGATTGGGACCCGGCCGTGAACCCGACCGCCGGTGAGGCTTCGGTGGCTGAGCAATTTCTGCAATACGTCTTAAACCGCTACGTGCCGGCCACCGAGGCGGCCCGGCTGCGCACCGATTTCTGGGAAGGGAGCCAAACCCGCGTGAAGGAAGCGGGCACCAAGGCGGAGGTGAAGATGGAAGAGGGCCAAGGCTTTGTGCAGCGCTGGCTGGTGATTCAGCGCCCGCAGGCCAACACCACCGCGCTGACCTACACCACCACCCCGGCGATTCCCGCTCCCTGGCGCCAGCCCGCCGATGGCGGGTTGCTGCGCGCCCCCACCGGGCCCGTGACGGTGCCAGCCGGAGGCAGCTTGCCCCAAGCACCCGTGAATTTGCCCTTGCCGTTGCCCGCCCCGCAACAAGGGCTGCGGCGTGAGGCGCCGTTGCAAGTGCCGGCCAATGCGCCCGCTGGGCCGCAGAGCGAACGTGGTGCGGCCCCTAAAAGCTTCTTGGAAAGCGCCGCCAGTACCTTGCGCGGCTTGGCGGGCCTGCCGGACAAGGCCAGCCCCAGCGCGCCGATGCCGCCTTTGGCCGACTTTGACCGCCTGCACGACATGCCGCCCGCGCAAGAAAGCCGCTACCGCCCCACGCCGCCGCCGCCGATTTCCAGCAGCCTGGTGCCTGCGGTGGAAACCGTCATCAACAACCGCCCGGTGGCGCCGAGCAACTTTGCCGCCTACAACGAGGCCGAGCAGCTGACCAAAGATATTGAAGCCCGCGCCCTGGAAATGAGCCGCAACGTGAGCGCCTCGGTGGCGGTGGCCTCCACCACCTTGCAGGTGGCGCCGTTGCAAGCGCCGCAGCCGCTGGGGCCAGCCACGCAACCGGCCACTCCGGCCCAGGCCACCGCGGCCCCCCAAACGCCCACACCGCCGGCCGATCCCCGCTTTGCTCCCAGCCGCGACTTGCCTCAGTTGAGGTTTATTCCTAAAGCCGAACCGCTTGACACCCGCAACGAGGTGATCCGGTTTGAGGATGAGGGCAGCGGTTTATAGCCGCGCTGCTGAAAGGGGGGCCCGCCCCCTTGCCATATTGAGTGTATTCATTTAAAGTTTTCTCAGTGCTCACGTTTTCTGGAGGCAGCGATGCTCAGCCAACCTTTTGTGCGGCCACTGCTCGACATTCAGCGGCCGAGTCCCTCACGCATTGAGGGCATTATCCTCACCACCTACGGGCAGAAACTTCGGCAAATTAATGAGACCCGTTACCGTGCGCTCGCGCGCGGGGAGTTTCGGGCTCTGGCACTCCGCAAGACCCGTCAGGTCTGGCGCCAAGTGGCGCTTCAACAAAACCGCGAGGGGTTGTGCGAGTTCTTCTACCGTGGCCCGGCATCGTTGCGGGTCATCACGCGTCATCCGCGGGCGTTTGCTGGGCAACTGGCGACAATCTACACCGAACGCCTCCTGTTAAGGGCGTGTGCTAATAGCCCTTGGTATTATGGGGCTCATTGGCTACCGGACGATAATCATTTGGTAGAATTTGTGCTGGTGCTACCAAACTAACGCAGCGGCGGCAGTGCGCTGGCGGGGGGAGCACCTCGTACCGATCGCCACCACGAAGGCCCCTCCGGGGGCCTTTTCTTTTTGCCCAACTGCGCCTAGTCTACCGCCGTTCAAGAAGAAAGGACTCTCCCCCATGTGTGCAAGCCCCGTGAAGGTTTCAGTGGCCAAAGGCGATGGTATTGGCCCGGAAATTATGGATGTGACGCTGAAAGTACTGCAGGCCGCCGGGGCGCAGCTCGAGTACGACTTCATTGAGCTTGGCGAGCAGGTGTTTAAGCGCGGGATTATGAACGGGATTGACCCCAAGGCGTGGGAATCCATCCGCAACACCCGGCTGCTGCTGAAGGCGCCGATCACCACCCCGCAAGGCGGCGGCTACAAGAGCGTGAACGTCACCATGCGCAAGGCGTTTGGGCAGTTCGCCAACGTGCGGCCGGTCCGCACGTTCGATGGCTTCGTGCCCAGCAAGCACAAAGGCGTGGATATGGTGATTGTGCGGGAGAATGAAGAAAGCCTGTACGCCGGGATTGAGTACCGCCAAACGCGCGATACTTGCCATGGCGTGAAGCTGATTTCGCGCACCGGCACCGAGCTGATTGTGCGTTACGCGTTTGAATACGCCCGCGCCAACGGCCGCAAGAAGGTGACCTGCTTGATTAAAGACAACATCATGAAGATTACCGATGGCTTGTTCCACCAGGTGTTCGACCTGGTGGGCGCCGAGTACCCCGACATTGCGCGCGACAGCATGATTGTGGATATCGGCATGGCGCGGGTGGCGGATACGCCGGAAAAGTTTGATGTGATCGTGACCGAAAACCTGTACGGCGACATCGTGAGCGACATTGCCAGCCAAGTGGCCGGCAGCGTGGGCCTGGCCGGCAGCATGAACCTGGGCGAAGCCTGCGCGATGTTTGAAGCGGTGCACGGCAGTGCGCCCGACATTGCCGGGAAGGGGATCGCCAATCCGAGCGGGCTCATCAATGCCGCGGTGCTGATGCTTTATCACATCGGCCAGGGCGCGGTGGCGGCCAAGATCGGCAATGCGTTGCTCTATACTTTGGAAAACGGGCAACACACCGGGGATATTGCCGCCGATAAAGCCAAGGCGCTTTCCACCCAACAGTTTGGGGACGCGGTGATTGCCAACCTGGGCAAGGGGCCGAGCCAGCTGAAGCCGTTTGAGGTGGGCAGCGGCAAGGCGGTGAAGATGCCCTCTAGCAAGGCCACCACCCAAAGCAAACGGGCCAAGGGCTTGGTGGGGGTGGATGTGTTTATTGATGCCGAACACGCCAAGGCGTTGGAGCTGGGCGCCAAGGTGAACCAAGCCAGCACGGCCAACCTGAAGTTGGACCTGATGAGCAGCCGCGGGCTTGCGATGTTTGACCCGAAAAACCCGACCAAACAGCCCGAGACCGAGGCGGTGACCGACCTCTGGGCCTGCCGGTTTGTGGGCCAAAACATCGGCAACAACGATGTTCGCCAGGTGTTGGCCAACCTGGAAAACCTGGGGTTGGATTGGGTCAAGACGGAAAACCTTTACACCTTTGACGGCGTGATTGGCTTTAGCGGCCGCCACGGCGGGTAGGCAACGCTTGGGCAAAAAAACGGCCAGTGGGCCGTTTTTTTGGGGTTGTCAGGGGGGGGAGATGGGTGTAGGGCGCCTAGGTCACCTTTCGTTTCCACTCGGTTATGCCAAGGAGGTTCCCCATGCATACCGCGGCTCGGGCTCATGCATCTCAGCATGCGTCCGCTATTCAGAAGATGCTGTTGGTCTTTGTGGTTAATGGAAACCCTTCGGACCAGAGCATGAATATGCTCCTGCGCGAGTTCCGCCGTCGCTATCAAGAAGTGAAGGAGGTGGTGTTGGTTCCCGCACCAGGGCAGGGGCGGAAGCTCCCTGGTCTGCTGCAGGATTTGAAGCTGAAGTGTCAGCGTGAAGCGGAGCTGGCAGATTTCAGTCTTACGGTGCGACCGGAGTCTTCCAGCCACCGGCATGCCAAAGATAAGCTGCTGGAAGCGACCCCTCGGCTGGGGGCGAAAGACGTTTACGTCACGTTCCTGAATTAACCGCCCTCGAGGGTTTTACGTCCAAGAGCCTCCCGGCAACGGGGGGCTCATTTCTTTGGGGGACTACTTATTCGCGAGTAACGACTCATCGCCCAGCACGCTGGCGAAGCGGGTGAGCAGGCCTTCCAGGCTGCTGGCCACCACCAGCCCACTGAAGCCGGTGAGGTGTTCCACCCCCATAAAGCCCGGTTGGGCGCCCAACAGCACCGGCTTTTTCAGGCCCAGGGCGTAGCCGATTTCCACGCGCGCCGCCTGGTTGCTCAGGCCTTCGCCCAGCCAGAAGATACACACATTGGCTTGCTCAATCGCCTCACGCTCCCACGCCACTTGGCGGGCGTGGCCGGCGGGGTCGAGTTCGGGGTCGATGAAGCTGTCACGCCTTGGGCTGATAAAGGCCAGATTTTCCTTTTCAAACCGGGTGTAGGCATCCAAGCGCCAGTCGCGGCCACGGCATTGCCCCCCTAAATAGATCAGCAGTTGGCCGGGTTTGCGTTTAAAGGGTTCATCGGGCTTGATGAGCGAATACATGCCTCTCTTTTAGGCCGATTGGCGGGCAGTGTCTAGCGCACGCGCCGTTCGGCGGTGCCTGGAATGTTTAAAATGCCACGGTATTTGGCCACCGTGCGGCGGGCCAGCACCACGCCTTCAGCCTTCAGCTTGGCCACGATGGCTTCATCGGAAAGGGGGTATTTGGGGTCTTCCGCCTTCACCAATTTGGCAATCATGTTCTGCACGCTGCTGGCGGCCACGCCCACCTGGCCGCCCGCGCTGGCCACCCCGCTGGCAAAGAACTGCCGCAACGGCAGCACGCCAAACGGGGTTTGCATGAATTTACCACTCACCACCCGGCTGACCGTACTTTCATGCAGCCCCACCGTTTCGGCCACCGTGCGCAATGTTAATGGCACCAGAAATTCAGCCCCAGCTTCAAAAAAGGTGGGTTGGGCGGCCACAATCGCGCGGGCGACCGCCAGGGTGTTTTTGGCGCGGGTTTCCAGCGCACCTACCAGCCATTTGGCCCGGCCCAGGCGTTCATTCAGGTACTTCTTAGCGCCGTTGGCGGCGGTGTTGCCGGCCACTGCGGTCGGCAACACGCTTAATAATTTGGGGAAGGCGGCGCCGTTCAGTTGCACCTCCCAACCCTGTGGACCACGGCTAACCACCACATCGGGAACCACGCTCTCAATCCGGCTGCTGGTTAGCCCCAAGGTGGTGGCGGGTTTGGGGTTGCAGCGCTGGAGTTCAGTGATGGCGAGCCGGATATCCTCCTCCTCGGTGGCGTCTTCGCCCGCGGCCTTGGCCAATTTTACCAATTGGGTGTAGTTTTTGGTGGCGACCAAATCCAGGTGACTGAGGCAGACTTCGCACGTCCCATCCAGCTGCCCGCGGGCGTGCAGCTGCAGCCGCAGGCACTCGGCCAAGTCGCGCGCGCCGATGCCGCTGGGTTCCAGCGTTTGCACAATGGCGCGGGCATCATCCACCACCTCCTCCGGCAACCGCAGCTGGGCGGCCACGGCGGTCAAATCCAGCCGCAGGTAGCCCGCGTCGTCGAGGCCGTCGATAAGAAACCGCGCGGCCAGCCGCAGCTTGGCATCGTCGGTGACTTCTTCAAATTGCTGCATCAGGTATTCCTGCAAGCTGGTGGCGCGGCTGTGGCTGGCCAGCCAACCGTCGGGGCCGTCTTCGCTGGGTTCGCCATTCCCGCCGGTGGCATAGGCTGCGGCGGCGGGGCCGTTGGCGCCGTCTTCGGTCATCGCCCAGGTATCCCAGGCGCTGTCCCAGTCTTCGGGGGCGGTATGCTCGGTGGTGGGGGTGGGGTTGGCGTCGGCGCCGTCTTCAAATTCCAGGCAAGGATTGTCGGCCACTTCTTGGGCCACAAAATCTTGCACTTCGGTGGCGGAAAGCGCGAGCAGGGCAATCGCCTGTTGCAGCTCGGCGGTCATCGCCAAATCTTGCTTTTGTTGTTGCTGCAGCGCCGGCCCTTGCTTCATGCAAGAATTGTACCGAAGAAGATATGGTTCGGCGAGGCGGTGGGGAAAACTCGTGCCCCTTCCGGAAAGCTTAAGCCCGAGGCTTGCGACTTTTTTGCGACTTGGTCTTGGCGGCTTGCGCCTTTTTCTGTTTGGCGCTGCCGGTAAACCCGGCGCGTTGCTTGGCGCGGTGGCCAAAGGGGTTTTGGTTGGCGCGGAGGTGTAGCGTAATCGGCAGCGCGGTCAGGCCCAGGTTTTCGCACAATTGGTGCTTGAGGAACTGCAGGTAGTGCCCGGAGATTTTATCCACCCGGTTGCCCCACAGCGCAAACACCGGCGGCCCGGCGACAATCTGGCGCAGAAATTTCAAGCTCACCACCTGGCCGTTGATCAGCGGCGGACTGCGCTTGGCCAGAATGGCCGCGAGCGTGCGGTTCAGTTTGGCGGTGTTAAAGGCTTGGCCGTAACGGCTTTGCAGTTCCAGCACCGCCTTGAGAAGCGCCCCCAACCCCTGCTGGCGGGTGGCCGAAACCGGCAGGGCCAGCGGGGTGTGGATGCCGTGCAGCTTAGCGCGCAGCTGGGCCAGTACGTCGGCCTTGCAAGCATCTTTATCATGCACGGCATCCCACTTGTTCAGCACCACGATGATGGGCTTTTGGGCGCGCAGCGCGGCTTGGGCAATGGCGGCATCTTGCTGTTCAAACACCTGCCACAGCCCGCGGGCCTCGTTGTGCACGCTGGCGTCAATCACCAGCAGCAGCACATGGGCATGTTGCAGGGCCGCCAGGCTTTGGCCCACGCTTAAGAACTCGAGGCTATCCTCTTCCACCTTGCCCTTTTTGCGTAGGCCGGGGGTGTCGATGAGGGCAAAGCGATGCCCCAGCGCGGTAAAGGTGTGGGTGATGGCCTCGCGCGTCAGGCCCGCCACCGGCCCGGTAAGCATCGCTTCCTGGCGCAACAGCGCATTCACCAGGGTGGATTTTCCCACGTTGGGCCGCCCCAGCACCGCCAGCTTAAGCGGGGTGGGGAGGGGCTTAGAAATCAATTTGTTGGTGGGGAGGGCGGGGTCTGCCGTCAGCGCGTCGAGGGTTGCGTCCGTTCCATCGGCTTGCAGATCGGTGGCCGCGGGGGTGGGTTCCGCCTCTTGCTCAATTGCTTCTACCGCGGCGGGCAAATAGGGGTCTAAGGCATCGGCCAATTGGCCCAAGCCTTCGCGGTGCGCAGCCGAAAGCGCAATCACCGGGCCCAGGCCCAGCGTGGCGGCTTCGGCAACGGTGCGCTCGGCCACGCGGAGGTCGGCCTTGTTCACCACCACAATCAGAGGTTTGTTGAGCTTGCGTAGGTCGGTGGCCAAGGCGCGGTCGGCCGGGGTGAGGGGGGCGGCGCCATCGAGCAGCAGCAGCAGTACATCGGCCGCCTGGGCGGCTTGCAGAGAAAGCTGATTGAGCTGGCGCTGCAGGGCGGTGGCAGCTTCGCGGGTGCGGGCGGGTTCAACACCGGCGGTATCCAGCAGCACAAACGGGCGGCCAAACAGCTGGGCCGGGGTTTGGCGTACATCGCGCGTGGTGCCGGCCTGGGCGTGGGCAATCGCCTTGTTTTCCTTCCCGATGGCCAACACGTTAAACAGGGTGCTTTTGCCTACGTTTGGGCGGCCCAACAGGGCAATTTTTACAGCAGGGGCAGCAGCTTGGGGCACAGGGGGGTTATGGCGGGAAAGTGCCTGCTCCGCAACCCCCCTGGGTTAGCCCCCTTGTAAGCCGGGCAGTTTCCCGCTTAGAGTGCCCCCCACAAGAAAGCCAAAGTTGCCCATGTCTGCCTCTCTGCGTGTTGTGTTGTTGGCCTCGGTGGCCACGTTGCCGTTGTTGCTGGTGGGGTGCGAAACCATCGGCCTGGCCGAAAAACCTGCCCCCAAGTTGGAAGGCGCGCGGATTGACGTGACGCTGCAGCCCACCTTGCTGAAGGTGAACCCCGCGGCCAGCCGCGTGACCTTTGCCCTGCCGCAGCCCGAAGCCTTGCCCAATTGGGCGCAAAACGGCGCCAACAGCAGCCACACCCCTGGCCACGTGGCGCTGGCGCCCAGCGTGGTGCGGGCCTGGAGTGCCACCTTGGGTGGCGGTTTTGGCCGCGGCAAAGCCTTGCTGAACCCGCCGGTGGTGAACAGTGGGCGGCTGTTTATGGTGAATACCGATGGCGAGGTGACGGCGTTGAACGCGGCCACCGGCAAGCAGCTGTGGCAGGTGGCGTTGCCGCTAGAGCAGGAATCGGCCGCCAAGATTGCGGGGGGGCTGGCGGTGAGTGGCAACCTGCTGTTCGTGACCACCGGCAGCGGCCAGGTGTTTGCCTTGACGGCCGACAAGGGTGAGCAGGTGTGGATGACCCCGCTGAACGTGCCGCTGCGCGCCGCCCCGGCCACCTTGGGCGAAACGGTGTTCATCACCAGCCACGACAACCGCCTGTTTGCGCTGTCGGCCCTGAACGGGGCCTTGCAGTGGACCCACAGCGGGATTGAAGAGGTGTTGGCGCCGATGGCCGCCGCTAGCCCCGCCGTGGCCAATGGCGCGGTGGTGGTGCCCTACACCAGCGGCGAGCTGTATGTGCTACGCGCCGCCGATGGCCGCTATTTGTGGCACGAAACGCTGACGTCGCCCTTCAGCGGGCAAGACCCAGCGATGACCTTGGCCGCGATTGCCGCGCCGCCGGTGGTGGCCGACGGTATCATTTACGCGGTGGGCTTGAACGGCGGCTTAAGTGCCTACGGCCTGGTGGATGGCCAACGCTACTGGCGCACCGACCTGACCACCAGCCAGCTGCCGATTGTGGCGGGGGCGCATCTCTTTGTACTGACCGATGAGGGCGAGCTGACCGCGCTGAACCGCCAAGATGGCCTGGTGCGCTGGGTCACCAACCTGAACCAAGGTTTGCCGGAAAAAGACAAGCGCCTGTGGGTGGGGCCGCTGTTGGCCGGTGGGCGCTTGGTGGTGGCCAGCAACGACGGCTATGCGCTTTCGGTGAACCCCGAAAGCGGGGCCCGCCTGGCGGCCACCGAGATTGACGAAGGCGTTTCGGTGCCGCCGGTGATCGCCGATGGGGTGCTGTACTTCCTGACCGATGCCGGGCGGTTGGTCGCCTTCCACGGCAAGTAAAACAAACTAAACCGGCAGGCTCAGGCGGAACACACTGCCGCCGCCCTCACGGCTGAGCACGCTGGCGTGGCCATGGTGTTGGCGCATTACTTCGGCCACCAGCGCCAGGCCTAAGCCCGCACCGCCATGGTGGCCTTCCTGGGGCACATCGGGGCCTTGCCAGAAACGGGTAAACACCAGCGCCTGCTCGGTGGGCGGGATACCCGGGCCGCGGTCTTTTACGTCAATTTCCAGCTTGCCGTTGCGGTTGTTGACGGCCACTTCCACGCTGCCTTTTTTCGGTGAGTGACGAATCGCGTTATCCACCAGGTTGCTGATGGCTTCAGTCAACAGGCCGCTGTCGTGTTTGGCCAGCAGCGGCGTGTCTGGGCCATCGTAGGCCAGGGTAACGCCGGCTTGCCGGGCCAGCGGCACCAAGCTACCCACCACTGCGCGGGCGGTGGCGCCCACATCGGCCAGCTGCAGGTTGGCGGTGTGTTGGCTCAGCACCGCGTAGTGCAGCAGTTGGCGCACCAGGCGGCTCATGCGTTGCACGTCGCCCATCAGCAGGGCTTTGCCCTTGAAATCATCGAGCTGTTCCAGGCGGGCTTGCAACACCGCCAGCGGGGTTTTCAGTTGGTGGGCGGTGTCGGCGGTCAGGCCCTTTTGCGCTTCCAGGGTGCGGGTAAGTTGCGCCAGCAGCGTGTTGAAGCTTTCCACCAGCGGCCGCACTTCGCGCGGCACGTTTTCCAGCGCCAGGGTTTCGCCGCTCAACACGTCCAATTCCCGCACCTTGCCGCTGAGGCGGTAGAGTGGGTTCAGGCTGCCGCGCAGCGTGGCCCAGGCCACCAGCAGCGTCAGCATCAGCAACGGAGCCGCCCAGCGCACCAGGCTGTGGAAGGTTTCGCTGGTGGCGGTATCGAGCAGCGCGTCGTCAATCGTGCGGTTTTGCCCCACGGTCAGGTAATACACCCCGCGCGGCGTGTGCACGGGCAGAGTGAGGATGTACATGGCCTTATCCACGCCGTCGCGGCTGATGGTGTTCAGCAGGGTTGGGCGGTTGGGCTTCAGCCCCAGTGCGGGAGCCAGGTAGGCGCGGGCCATTGGCACGCTTTCAAGCGTGATGCGGCCCGCGTCATTTTCCACCATAAAGGTGTAGCCTTCACGGCGTTGGGCGTAGGCGTTCAGCGTTTCATTCGCCAGGCGCATCTGCAGCGGCCCGCCGGGGATGTCCTGCAGGCCCGACACCAATTCCGCCGCCTGGCGGCGCAGAAACTCATCTTGGATGCGGTCACCCGCCTGGCCCAGCAGCCAGCCAGTCAGCCCCACCACCAAGCCCACCGCCGCCACCAACAGCAGGGCGATGCGGAGAATCAGGCGGCTGAGCAGGCTGCCCGCCGGTTGCCCACGCCAAGCCAGCCGCTGCAGCGGCTTGGCCAAGGCGGCGGGGGAAAGTTTAGGTTTTAATTTCATCGGCCAGGTAACCTACCCCGCGCACGGTGATGATTTCAAGCGTGGCGTGGTGGCTTTCCAGCAGTTTGCGCAGGCGGTGCACGGCCACTTCCAGCGCGTTGCGGCTGTCGCTGCTGCCGTCTTCCTTGTTGCTGTTGCCGTACAGGGCCTGTTCCAGCACATCCTTGCCCACCACTTCGCCCGCGCGTTGCAACAGGTGGCGCAACAGCACCACCTCGCGCTTGCCGAACAGGGCAGGCTTGCCGCCGATTTTCACCGTATCATGCAAGGTATCCAACACCACGTTGCCGGCTTCCAGCTGCAGGCCCTTGGCCCCGGCGGTGCGGCGCAGCAGGGCTTTGACGCGGGCCATCAGTTCAAACAGCGAAAAGGGTTTGCCTAAATAATCATCGGCCCCGGCTTCCAGGCCGGTCACGCGGTCTTTCGGCAGCCCCAGCGCGGTGAGCATCAGAATGGGCACGCCGTTGCCCGCGGCGCGGAGTTCCTTCACCAAGTCCAGGCCGTCGCCATCGGGTAAGCGGCGATCGGAAATCACCGCATCGAAGGGTTGGGCCAGGGCGTGGCGGGCCTCGGCCAGAGTGTGCACCACCTGGGCGGCGTAGCCGTGTTGGCGCAGCGTTTGCTCCATCAGCCCGGCCAGGCTTTTTTCATCCTCAATCACCAAAATCCGCATCCCCTGATCCTCCCGTTGTTTGTAAGGTTGTGTGCAAGCTTACAAGCGTGGGATGAGGTGGCAAGCCGATCCGGCAGAGGCGTAAGGGAGGGGTTAGGCCGCCGTCAGGGTGGGGTAAACCACGTGGGTAAGGTACAGGCCATCGGGGGCAAAGGTCGGCCCGGCCTGGCGGCGGTCCTGGGCGGCGAGCAGGGGGGCGAGGTCGGGCGCGCGGTCATTCAGCCCCACCTGCACCAGCGTACCCACCAGGTTGCGCACCATGTGGTGCAGGAAGTGGTCGGCGCCCAGGTGCAGTTCCAACAGATCGGCTTCCGCTTGCACCAGCCTGGCGTGGGTGAGGGTGCAAAGAGGGGTTTTGCTCTGGCATTCGGCGTCGCGCAGGCTGCTGAAGTCGGTCGCTACCCCCACTGGCAGGCTGGCCAGCGCCTGCTGCATGGCGGCGACGTTCAGAGCGGTGCCGAACAGCGGTGCGGCATGCCCGGCGTGGTGCAGCAGGTCGGGCCGCAGCTGCCGCCCCACCCACAGCCGATAGAGATAATGCCGGGCCTGCGCGCTGTGGCGGGCATGGAAGGTGAGGGGCACGGCTGCGGCTGCCGTACAGCGAATGGTTGCGGGCAAAAAGCGGTTGAGCCCTTCCACCCAGGTGTGGGCAGGGCGGCTGGCAAAACTTTCGGGAAGGTCGGCATGCGCCACCTGGCCGTGGGCGTGTACCCCGGCATCGGTGCGCCC
>JADCGN010000006.1 GCA_020249005.1 Alphaproteobacteria bacterium | reverse complement strand
GGCTGGTGGCGGTGGCGGCGAGTGCCTGGTTCACCCATTGGCTGGCCGCCGAAGGCAACCCCAAGCCCTGGCCTTCCTTGCACCAGGCTGGCTTGGCGGCGATTATCGGCGGTGCGCTGGGCAACTTGGTAGACCGTGTGCAGCACGGTGCGGTGGTGGATTTTCTGGTGGTAAACCCGTGGGGGCTGTTTCCCTACACCTTTAACCTGGCCGATGCCGCCATTACGGTGGGTGTGGCGTTGTTGCTGCTTGATATGGTGCGCAAGCCTCGGTAAGGTGGCGGCCATGCGTACCCCCTCTCTGTTGTTGGCCTTTACGGCCGTGGCCCTCACCGCCTGCGGCGGCATGAAAAACCCGCTGCAGCGTACCCTACCCGATGAAACCCAAGTGCTGGCCGGGCCCTCGCTGAGTTTGCCCCCCAGTTACGAGCTGCGCCCACCGCGCGAAGGCGAAGCCAGTGAAACAATGTTGCGTGGGCCCGCCAGCCAACCGGTCAGTGGCAGCGGGGCCGAAAGCTGGTTGGTGAACCAGGCGCAAACCCAAGCGGGGACAGTGCGCGACGAGAACATTCGCACCGACCTGGAAGCCAAAGCAGCCGAAGACAAGGCCGCACAAGCCGCCGAAGCCGAAAAGAAGGGCCTGCTGCAGCGCTGGTTTGGCAAATAACAGCTTGGGAATCCCCTCCGTGTTGCGCCCCGCCGTTGCCGCCGCGATGATGTTAACCCTGGCCCAAGGAGCCTTTGCCGTGACCACCAGCCACACCACGCCCCACGAAACCTACCGCCTGGCCAATGGCCTGCAGGTGGTGATTCTGCCCGATACCCGCGTGCCAGTCGTAACACACAGCGTGTGGTACAATGTCGGCGCAATGGATGAAGTGGCCGGCAAAACCGGTTTGGCACACATGACCGAACACCTGATGTTTAAGGGCACCCCCAAAAACCCGGCCGGCACCATGGATAAATTGGTGCAGCGCCGCGGCGGAATTCTCAATGCCTTCACCAGCTACGATTTTACCGCCTACTTCCAGAAGGTTCCCACCCCGGCCCTGGCCGAGATGATGGACCTGGAAGCCGACCGGATGAACAACCTGAAGCTGACGGAAGACGAGTTCCAACCCGAACGCAAGGTGGTTGCCGAAGAGCGCAAGCTCACCACCGAGGCCGACCCAGCCGACCGGTTTTTTGAAAAGGTGATGCGCCGCCACTTCAGCGCCACCGGCTACGGTCACCCAATCATCGGCTGGGCCGAGGATATTCAGGGCTACACCAAGGAAGACGCCCTGCACTGGTACAAAACCCATTACGCCCCCAACAATGCCGCCTTGGTGTTGGTGGGTGATGTCAGCAAGGCCCAAGTTGCCAGCATGATTGAGCAAACCTACGGCCAACTGCCCAAGGAACAGCACGTTCCCAAACGGGAACGTCCGGTTGAACCGGCCCGCACGGCGCCGCTGGAATTTGTGGCGGTGGATACCCAAGTGCAGGTGCCGGTATGGCACACGCTCTACCGCGCACCGAGCAGCTTTGCCGGCGTGGCCGGGGCCAAGGTTCAGCCCGGTGAAGCCACCGCGCTGTGGGTGTTGGCGGAAATCTTGGGCGGGAGTGATACTGCCCGCCTCCACCGCGCCCTGGTACTGGAGCAGGAACTGGCCGACGAAGCCACCAGCAGTTACGACGCCGTGCGCGCGCTGGAAACCACCTTCGACATTTCGGTGCAACCCAAAGAGGGGGTGAAGTTGGATAAAATTTTGCCCGCCGTGCGCCAGGTGCTGGCCGAGCTACTGGCCAACGGCGTCACCGAAGCCGAACTGCAAAAGGCCAAAACCACCATCCTGGCCGATGAAACCTACGCCCGCGATGACAGCTTCACCGCCATGTACCGCGTGGGGATGTGGCTCACCGCCGGCGGTACCATGGCGACCTTTGACGACTGGCGCACCGAGCTGGCCAACCTGACCGTGGCCCAAGTGAACACGGTGGCGAAAAAATACCTGGTGGAACCGGGCCGTACCACCGCGATTTTGGCAGGGACTCCGGGCCAACTCGGCAGCCTGAAACCCAACCTGTAAGCTGCGCCGATGGCCGACACCCTCTGGCTCTGGTTGGCGCTGGCCAGCAGCCTGATTTCCGCGCAGAACGTGG
The DNA here is from genome assembly GCA_020249005.1 of Alphaproteobacteria bacterium. Classification (GTDB taxonomy): domain Bacteria; phylum Pseudomonadota; class Alphaproteobacteria; order UBA2136; family UBA6156; genus JADCGN01. The sequence goes on along the minus strand of JADCGN010000006.1, from coordinate 2,118 downwards.
AAATGAACCGCCGCGCCAAACAGGAGGGCTTTCGGCTGAACCTGTGGCGGATGGGCCTTTCCGCCATGTTTTGGTTGCCGTTGGCGTTGCTGCAACCGTGGCCGAGCCTCGCCGAATTTTGGCCTTTTTACTTGGCCGCCGCCGCCAGCGGCATGGCGCTGATTGTCGGCTTCACCATCCAGAACGACCTGGCCCTGCAGCACAACGGCCGGGTGGCGGTGCTGCACATGCCGCTTAAAGCCGTGGTGGTGTTCTTGCTTTGGGCGCTGTGCATGCCCGAAGCCCGCGCCCACTATTTTGAAAATTGGGCCACCACCTTGGGGGTGATGCTGTGCTTGGGCGTCATGGCCGGGGCACTATTCGCCTTCCGCAAGAACGACATCAGCTGGGCCAGTTTACAGGCCGTCTTGCCGATTGTCGGGCTCTATGCCGCGGCCGACATCTTCACCCGCCTCACCATGCCCACCGCCGACCTGCAAAGCACGCTCATCGTCTTCCTGTTTGTGATGACCAGCAGCAGCGTGGTGGCTAGCCTGCTCTATCTGCCCTGGCGGCCGCGGCCCGAGCTATCGCTCACGCACCCCAAATTGGTACAGGCCGCCGGCTGGGCGGCGGTCGGGGGCACGCTCAACCAAGTCTGCTTTTTTGCGGCGCTGATATTGGGCCCGAGCCCGGCCTATGTCTCCATGGTGGCATTGCTTACCCCGGTGTGGCTGCTGTTTTACCACCGCATCAAGGGCATCCCGGATAACGCCAGCCCGCTGGCCGGCACGGCCCTGGTGCTCGCCGCCGTGGTGCTGATGTACTTGGTGGCCTGACCCGATGGCCGAGCAGCTCGCCAGCCTGTGGCCCCTGCTCGCCTTGTTGTTCAGCGGCTGCGGCGCGCTGATTATCGGCTTCAACCAATGGGCCAAGCTGGATGGCACCCGGCTGGTGGTTTGGCGCTGGGCGGGGATTGCCCCCTTGGGTGCATTCGCCAGCCTATTTCTACCGTTTCCGAGTAATCCCGAGTTCTACGCCGTGGCCGTCGCGATGGGCGTGGGGTTGGCCTATGCCGACAGCCTGCTGTTCAATGCCAGTCGCCACCACGGCGCACGCCTCACCGCGCTGTATGTGCCACTGAAAATGCTGCTGGCCTTTACCTTCTGGGCGTTGCTCCACCCACTTTCCTTGCTGCCCTTGTGGCTGGAACCCTGGCGCCTGCCGCTGCTGCTGGGCGGCTTTGCCTTGTGCGGCGGTGCGCTGGCCATGCTGCGCACCAGCGATGTCAGCTGGGCGGCGTTGGGGGCGATTACCCCGGTGGCCATCTTCTTCGCGCTGGGTGATGTGGTGGCCAAGGCCGCCTTGCCCCCGCCCAGCGGCGCGCCCGCGGCGTTGGTCGGCAGTGCGGTGGCGTTCCTGCTCACCACCAGCACGGTGGGCGCGCTGGGGGGCCTTCTGCTGCAAGGCTGGCAAACCCCCACACTGCCGCAATTGGCCAAAAGTACCGCTTTTGGTGTATTGCTGCTGGCGTCGCTGGCACTATTGTTGGTGACGTTGGCCTTGGCGCCCAACCCTGGCTATGTGGCGGCTATCACCATGCTTTCCGCACTCTGGCTGGCACTCTATGCCCGGCTGCGGCACGGCGCGCAGGAAAATCTCTGGGCGGGCCTGGGGCTGTTACTTGGTGCCCTGGGCGTGGCCTTGGGGGGGTATTAGGGGCCTAATCGTAGCCGCCGCCCGCCACCCGCCGCGCCACCACCAGGCCCGCCAACCCCAGCAGATTCGTGTGGTTCAACACCACCAAGCCTTCGCTGGCCAAGGCGGCCAATAGGTCGGTGTGGGTAAACCGGGCGGGCGGGTGCGGCAGCAGCATGCGCAACAGCGGCAGTTCCAGCAACGGGCGGTAAAACTCCAACGCATAGAACACGCCGCCATGGCGCAGCACCCGGGCCACTTCGGCCACTGCCCGGCGCCATTCGGGCACATGGTGCAGGCAACCAAAGCTGGTCACCACGTCGTAGGTCTGGGCGGGCAGCGGCAGGGCTTGGGCCCCGGCTTCGTGCAACTGCACGGCAAAGTCAGTCTTGGCGAAGGTGCGGCGGGCGGCGGCCAGCTGGGCCGGGTCAACGTAGATCG
>JADCGN010000059.1 GCA_020249005.1 Alphaproteobacteria bacterium | reverse complement strand
TGCCCTGCCCACCACCCCTGTCAAAGTTTCTCTGGCCACCCAAGCGAACGGCGGCCTGGCCATCACCTTCAGCGGCCCCACCCCCCTGCCGCTGGTGCGTGCGGTGCTGCTGCTGGAAGGCTGCGGGCTCTATGCCATTCACAGCGAAAGCAGCACGCAACGGGGCCTCACCAGCCAAACCCTGCACACCACGCCGCTGGCCAGCAAACCTAACAAGGCCCAATTGCAGGCGCTGCAGGCGGTATTGCAAAGCGCCTTTCAGCCGGAAACCGAACAGGACAGCCTGAACCGCCTGGCCCTGCTGATGGCCGCCCAGCCCGAAGACCTGCTGCTGCTACGCGCCTTGGTCGCCTACTTGCAACAACTCAACCGCAACGCCGGGCCACGCCGCACCCGGCATTTATTGTGGGGCAACCCCGCCCTCACCCAGGGGCTGCTGGAAATCTTTAAGGCCAGGCTACAGCCACGGCTGCCCGCCGCCGCCCGGGCCGCCGCCAAGCGTCAACAGGCCAAGCTGGAACAGGCCATTGCCCAACTGCCCAATGCCGAAGAGGAGCAGCTGTGGCGTACCTTGCTGGGCATGGTGTTGGCCACGCTGCGCACCAATGCCTGGAGCCGCCAGCCCAACGAAGCCTTGGCGCTGAAGGTGAACCCCAGCCTGATTGGCTCCGTGGTGGGGCCGCACCCGTGGCGGGAGATTTTTGTTTATCACCCGGCGGTGGAAGGCGTACACCTGCGCGGCGGCCCGGTGGCCCGCGGCGGGCTGCGCCACAGCAACCGCGCGGCCGACTACCGCACCGAGGTGCTGGGCCTGATGACCGCGCAAATGCGCAAGAACACCATCATCATCCCGGTGGGGGCCAAGGGTGGCTTTTACCTGCGGGGCGCGGCACCCGAGGGCGTGAGCGCCAAGGAGTGGGCGGTGACCAACTACCGCCGCTACATCCGCGCGCTGCTTTCCGTCAGCGACACCCGCAATGCCGCGGGGGACGCCGTACACCCGGTGGGCGTGCGCTGCCTAGATGGCGCCGACCCCTACCTGGTGGTGGCGGCCGACAAGGGCACGGCCACCTATTCCGACTTTGCCAACGCCGAATCCCAAGCCGCCAATTATTGGGGGCTCCCCCAACCGGGGTTTTGGTTGGGCGATGCGTTTGCCAGCGGTGGCAGCGCGGGCTACGACCATAAACAACTGGCCATCACCGCCCGTGGCGCCTGGATTTCGGTGCTGCACCACGCGGGTGCCTTGGGCCTCACTCCCAGCGCCAAACGGCCGCTGCGCATGGTGGGGATTGGCGACATGGCGGGCGACGTGTTCGGCAATGGGCTGCTGATGAGCCCGCACGTGAAGCTGATTGCCGCCTTCAACCATGCGCAGATCTTCCTCGACCCCACCCCCGACCCCGCCAAAAGCTACGCCGAACGTCAGCGCTGCTTCAAAGCCGGGGTGGCCTGGGATGGCTACAACCCCAAGCTGCTGTCCACCGGGGGGGGCATTTTTGCCCGCAGCGCCAAGAGTATTCCTCTTTCCGCTGCCGCCCAACAAGCCCTGGGTATCAAGGCCAAGAATCTAAGCCCCGATGCGCTGATTCAAGCCATCTTGGCCGCCCCAGTCGATGCACTGTGGAACGGCGGCATCGGCACCTTTATCAAGGCCACCGATGAGCCCCATGCGGCGGCCCAAGACAAGGCCAACGACGCCACGCGGATCGATGCCAAAGCCTTTCGGGCGGCAATCATTGGCGAAGGCGGCAACTTAGGGCTGACCCCCCGCGCCCGGGTGGAACTGGCCAAGCGCGGCGTACGTTTGAACACCGACGCGCTGGACAATTCGGCCGGGGTAGATACCTCGGACCACGAGGTGAACCTGAAGATTCTGCTCGCCCAGGCCGAAGCCAACGGGCAGTTGACGCGGCCCAAGCGCGATACGCTGTTGAAGTCGCTCACCGACGAGGTGTGCACATTGGTGCTGCGCGACAACCACGCCCAGAACCTGCTGATCAGCCTGGAAGCCGCCGCCAGCCCCGACGACCACGCCGAACTGATGGGTTGGCAAGAAACCCTGGTGAAACAAGGCTACGCCGATATGGCGCTGGATTGCCTCCCCGCCCGCAAGGATTTGCAGGCCCGCCCCGGCGGGGCCTACACCCGCCCCGAACTGGCGGCGCTGGTGGCCGCCAGCAAGGCCTGGCTGCGCAGCCAATTGTTGCAGGATCGCGACCTGCTGGCCAGCCCGGTGGCTGCGCCGTTGCTGCGCTGGTACTTCCCCGCAGCATTGCATCAACCCTACGCCAAAGCCATTCACCACCACCCGTTGGCGGCGGAAATCACCGCCACCATGTTGGCCAACCTGATCATCAACCGGCTGGGGCTGCTGGCCGTGCCGCGCCTGATGGCCGACCATGCCGCCCGCGCCACCGACGCCGCCCGCGCCTTGGCCTTGGGCTGCTGCGTGGCGCGCCTCACCAGCCTGTGGCAACAGCTGGATGCCTTGCAGGAAGGCTCCAAACCTTTGGATACCCCGGCCCAAGTGGCTGCCTACGCCCGCTTGAAGCTGGTCGCAACCTTCCTGGGCAGCTGGTTGCTGCGCCAAGGGCAGCCGGTGGATCTCGCCGCGGGGTGGCAAACCTTCTTTGGCCCGTTGGGCGAGGCCTTGCAGCTGCTGCCCAAGGCCTTACAAGGACGGCCGGAAATCGCCGCCTGGCAGACCGAATGGCAAGCCATGGGGCTGCCGCCCAAGCTGGCCCAGGGGTTGGCGTTGCTTTCGCCGTTGGTGGTGGTGCCCGACGCCATTGAAGTGGCCGCCAAACTCAAGCAACCCTTGGCCAAGGTGTTAAGCCTGCACCTGCAGTTGGGAAGTGCGCTGCAGCTGCCCGCGCTGGTGGGGAAAATCCGCACCATGCCGGTGCCCGATAGCTTCACCCGCCAGGCCATTCAGGCCCTGGTGCTGGAGCTCTTCATGCGCCAGCGGCGCCTCACCACCCACCTGCTGCGCAACGGCCAAACGGTGGCGGCCTGGCGCGCCAACTGTGGGCGGATGTGCGGCCGCTACGAGCTGCTGGTACGGCAACTGCTGCGCGAGAAACACCTCACCGTGGCGATGCTGACCTTGCTGTTGGCCCGCCTGCGCGAACTGGAAAACTAGGCCACACACACGCGGTTTAGCCTAGGCAAAGCGGCGTGGGCGCGGTAATGTTGCGCCCATGACGTCTGCCACCCCCGCCCCCACTGTCCTGACCGGCATTCAACCCACCGGTGTGCCCACGCTGGGCAACCTGCTGGGCTTTTTCCTGCCCGCGCTTGGCTTCCAGCACACCCACACCGCCTACTATTTTGTGGTGGATCATCACGCCATTACGGTACGGCAAGACCCAGCCGAACTGCGCGCCAATACGCATGAGATCGCCGCTTGGTATTTGGCGGCGGGTCTAGACCCCGCCAAGGCCACCCTGTTTGTGCAAAGCCACGTGCCCGCCCATGTGGAGTTGGGTTGGATCCTCAACACCTTCACCCAGATGGGCGAGCTGGAACGGATGACCCAGTACAAAGACAAATCGGTGCAACATGCCGGCAAGGAAACCGGCATCAACGTAGGGCTGTTCGGCTACCCGGTGCTGCAGGCCGCCGACATTCTGCTCTACCACGCCACCGAGGTGCCGGTGGGCGAAGACCAGCGCCAGCATGTGGAGCTCTGCCGCGACATCGCGCTGCGCTTTAACCACAGTTACGGGCAACCGGTGTTGACTGTGCCCAAACACAGCCTGCCGCCCCACGGCGCGCGGGTGCGGGATTTGCAAGACCCCACCAAGAAGATGAGCAAATCGCGCCCTGGGCTTGGCTGTGTGCTGCTGACCGATGACACCGCAGAAGTAGAGAAGAAATTCAAGCGCGCGGTGACCGACAGCGACAGCGGGGCCGAGGCCATCCGCTACGCGCCCGAGGAAAAACCCGGCGTGGCCAACCTGCTGGAAATCATTGCCGCTTGCCGTGCCACCACGCCCCAGGCGGTAGCCGAGGGGTTGCGCGGCCAACAATACGGCGCCCTCAAGGCCGAGGCTGCAGCCGCCGTCAACGCCGTGCTGCAACCCCTGCAAGCCGCCAAGGCCGCCTGGTTGCACGACCGCGCCCAACTGGATGACGTGCTGCAGCAAGGGGCATCCCGCGCCGCGCCCGTGGCCGCCGCCACGCTGGCACGGGTGAAGAACACCATGGGCTACCTGCCTGCCCGCTAGGCCAAGGACGCTACCCGCTGGCTTGCTTCGGTAGCCGAAAAGGCGTAAGGCTAGTGGCCTAAGCACCGCTTGCCCATGCCCCCCCTGCGCTTCGACCTCTCCCTGCTGAAACGCGCCGAACGGTGGATTTTTGCGCTGGTGGGGCTTACCGTGCTGCTGACGCTGGTGGCGACCTTCCTGACCACCAAGCAGAGCCTGATGGATCATCTGTACAACTTTCCCTACCTGGCGGTCTGGTGGTTGGTGGCGGCCACCGCCTTTGAAAGCCTGATTCGCTTTTGGCGTTATCATACCGCCGCACGGGCCTTGGGGCTGCGCGTCCCGTTCTGGCGGATGATGTATTATTATACGGTGGGCTACGCACTCATCCCCACTCCCGGCAAGGTAGGCACCGCCATCCGGCTCTGGTTGCTGAAGGTGAACCACAATCTGCCCTACACCCGCACCGCCCCGCTGCTGGCCATGGACTTGGTCTCCGACAGCATTGCCCTGTGCGCCTTGGGAGCGCTGGGGTTGGCCATTTTGGAAAACCCCACGCTACAGTCGCTCGGCTGGCTGGTCGGCTTGGCGTTGGGGGTTGGCTTGGTGGCCACGTTGGTGGCCCCGCAACTGTTGATGGGTTTGGTGGGGCACTTGTATGTGTTGGGTGGGCGCCGCAAACCCCGGCTGTTTGCCCGGTTACGGCAGCTGATCCGGCACACCAGCCGGGTGCTGGGCTGGCGCGTGCTGGCGGTGACCTCGGCGCAAAGTTTTATCGGTTGGGCCGCCGTAGGGCTGGCAATCGGCCACCTGCTGACCGCCCTGGGCACCCCGATGGGCATGGCCGAAGGCAGCGTCACCATCAGCCTGGCCACCATGGGCGGCTTCCTGACCATGATGCCCGCTGGCGTGGGCGGTGCGGAAGCCGCCATGGGCTTTTTGCTGAGCAGCTTTGGTGCGCCCTTGGCCACCGTAGTGTTGGCAGTGGCGGTCATCCGGTTGGTGGTGCTGTGGCTCACCGTGCTGATTGGCTTGGCCTTGCTGCCATTTGCTTTACGTTCTGGAACAAAGACTTAAAACTCATTCGCGGCTTTTCCGCCACAGGGTCAGCCCATCAGCCTCCTTCAGGCTTGCCAAAGGCTTGCAATAGGCCATTTTCGCCCCATACTGAAGCCATCAAGAGGAGAATACTCATGAACGTATCCGTAACCCGTCAGGCCTTCTTTGCCTTTGCCGCCGTGTTGGTGATGCTGGGCTTCTTGGCCGACCCGGCGCTAGCCCAGAGTGGGAACGTTAGCGGCGCGGGGAGCAACCTGCTCAACACCCTGCAAACCGCCATTACCGGGAACCTGGGGCTGTTCATCGGTTTGGCGATTGTGGTGCTGGGGCTGTGGACCTGGATTATCCGCCAGGAAACCGGTGCCGGAATTACCATGATCATCGGGGGCGTGGTGATCACGCTGGCCCCGGGCCTGTTCAACGGGGTGCGCACCTTCATGGGTGAGGCGATCAGTGGCTTCGGTGGGAACGTCAACACGGTTCAACGTAACTTCTAAATGACCCCTCGGAATCCTTATGGTGTGGCGCTCGTTCTGGGCGCCTTTTTGCTGCTGTGCAGCAACCCATTCGCTCAAGCCGCTACGGGCGAAGCCGAACTGCAATTGCTGGAGCTCTTCCTCACCAGCAGCTACGGGCTGGCAATTGGCCTAGGCGTGGCGATTTACGGCATTTTTAAGTTTTCGCAAAATGATACCGCGGGCGGCCTGGTGCTGGTTATCGTCGGGGCTTGTATTACCTTTGCACCGGGGATTTTGAATGGTGTAAGGCTCTTTGTTTGCCCCATTACGGCTGCCTTGGGCGTCAACATCAGCTGTTGACGCCGCAGCGGACAGCATGAAAGCATCGTCTCATGCAGATGCGCCCCGTCCCCCGCAACATCGACCGCCCCAACCGGACGCCCGAGTTCGTGATGACGTACTTGGCTGTGCACTTCGTGATTATGTTCTTCACCCAAAAGGCTTTGGTGGCGATTACCTTGGGGCTGCTGTCGGTTTACTTGATGTATAAGATCACGCTCGACAAGCCCGAAGGCCTGGCCTTGCGCCTGATCTATCGCAATATTCCGCTGGGCAAAATGCGGCCCTCTCCCGCCGTATGCAAACGGCTTGAAGTTTAAGCACACATATACCGGGCAGGGCTTTCCAACCCTGCGCATTGACGTTTAAAGTAATCCTATGGCCACCATGCCCGATTTTGTTGCCCGTGCCGGTTCGTATATCGACCGTGCCCATCGCGTGGCCGGATTTTTACTGATTTGTTGCGCGGTGTTAGGGCTGATGACCTTCTGCCAATGGCAACGCAATGCCGAGCTGAACAATTTGTTGGAAGGCTACGCCCAACGCCTGCCCGTGATTGTGGTACCAGGCGCCGTGGCCGGGAAATACGACCCCCGCGAGGACGCCCAGCTGGTGGCGGCCTTTGCCGACTTCGTCACCCAAACCTTCAACACCTTTACTCCGGAAACCGTGAAGCGGCAGGTGGAAAGCATCCGCCCTTACCTGGCCCCGGCCCTGCTGGTGGACAGTGAACCCTATTTTGCCAAAAAAATCGACGATGCCACCAGCGTGAAGCGCAGCAGCCTGTTTGTGCCCGACAAAGCGAGTTTGGAGGTAAAAAACTACACGGAAAACGGCGTTGATCTGCGCGACGTGGTGCTGCGCGGGGTACTGAAGAACATTGCCGCCGGCACCCTGGCCGAAGACGTGCCGCTGGAAGTGCGCATGACCTTCCAAAAAGGCATCATTAACCCGAATATCAACCCCTTCGGCTTCCAGCTGGTGCGTTACCAAGAAAAGCCAATTGTGAAGGACGCGCCGCCCGAACAGATCGACACCAGCGGCCCCACCCCCACCGCTGCGCCCGCCCCCCAAGGAGGACTTTAAGCCATGCGGATGCCTCTGCGCCTGCTCTGCCTGAGCCTGCTGCTGGTGGGTTTGGCCCTGCCGCCGGCCCAGGCCGATACCCTGATCTGGCGCGGCCCGACCAAGCCGCTGACCTTGGGGCTAAGCCAAGATGACATCGCTCACGTAGAGTTCCCCGAGCCCATCACCAACGTGACGCTGGAAAACCCCGATTACGTGGATGCCCTGGTGGTGGAAGGCTACAATAACCGCGCCTTCCGCATGCGCAGCCTGCTGCCCAAGATGGCGACCCGCATGTTTCTGACCGGCGCCAGCGGCAACACCTACATCGTGATCCTGACCACCGACGTGCCCTACCGCAGCTATGTGCAAATCGCCAACGGGCTAGAAGTGGATGATTTGGCGCGCAAAGCCAGCAGCGGCTTTACGCCCATGGACTTGATCCGCGCCATGGCGCTGGATGCCGACGTGCCGGGCATCACCCGGGAAACCTATGTCGTGCCCAACTGGTTCCGCGGCAGCAACATGAGCTTTGACCTGGCCGAAGTGTGGCAAAACCCTAAACTCACCGGGTTGGTGGTGCACGTGCGGAACGAAGCGGACGTACCGCAAGAAGTGAACCTGCCCGCCATCACCATTCCCAAAACCAGCGAGTGGGGCCAGCTGCGCCATGCCAGCATGGAAAATCTGCGCCTCAACCCGGCTGGTGCCCCCAACGACAAAGGCGTGTTGTTCCTGATCTTTGCCCGCTAGCCGCTTGGCA
>JADCGN010000058.1 GCA_020249005.1 Alphaproteobacteria bacterium | reverse complement strand
GGTGCACTTTTTCGGTGGTGGGGGTGTATTGAATCACCTCCACCAGGCGGTTGCGCAGCACCACTTCGCCCTTGGTGATGGCGATGGTCTCGCCCACCTTGAAGGGCTTTTTATCCGTCATGGAAATGCGGCCCTGCTGCAGGTCTTCCAGCAGGTTCTTCATGCCGCTCAGTAAGCTTTCGCCTTGGGTGGCCATGGCGGTGGAAAGCGCTTCGGGGTTGGTCAGCAGCAGGTTGCTGGGGCTTAGCAGTTCCACAAACTGGCGGGTATAGAACTCGGCTTGCATTTTTTGTTGGGTATCCAGGCCCTTGGCGGTGACCACCGTGTCGGTTACGTACTGGCTAGCCAGCAGGTAACTTTGTTTTAGTAGGTCGAAGAACGGCAGCTGCCAGCTTTCGTGCGCAAAGCGGCGGTCATCCTTGGCGGGGGTGATCACCGGGGTGGTGTCACGGCCCATGGCCTTTTCCAGCATGCTGGCGTACAGCGCCAGCTGTTGCTGGTGGTAATTCAGGGTTTGCCGCAGCAGGGCGTGCGGGTCTTTCTGCAGGGCTTCGGTGGTGGCGGCAAAGGCGCTGAGCATCGCCTGGGTGGGCGCCAGCGTGGCGGGCACCGGCACCCCGGCCTTGGCCAGCGTGGTGATGGTGCTTTGTGTTAAATCGGCCATGGCCTGAAAGCTAGAAACCGGAGCGGCAGAGGAACGCATTTGCAAGGGCACCCTGAGAGTTGTTATTGTTGCGCTAAACCTAGGGCAAGCGGCTGGCCGCACACAAGCCCTGCGGCACAAAAAACTGGAAATAAAATCGCAGCGGTATGATGCATCGCCACACGCCTAAACGGATTTTGGTGCTGGGCAGCGGGCCGCTGGCGCAGACCTTGGTGCCGCAGTTGGCGGCGTTGCCGGGAGTGACGAGCGTGCGCCAACAGAGCCAGTTTATGGTTGGTCAGACTTTGCCCACTGCCGACCTGTGTGTGGAATTGTTGGAAGGCTTGACGGTGGCCTACGAGGCCACGCTGCAGGCCTTCGCCCAAGGCATGAGTGTGGTGACGGGGAGCCCAATTCTGGCCGCCACCCACGGCCCGCTGCTGCAGCGGGCGGCCCGCGGGCAGGGGGCTTACTGGGCGGTGGCGGCCCATGGCTTGGCGAACCTCCCCGCCACCTTGCACGCCATGCAGGCCAGCCGGGCGGTATGGCTGCCTGCAAGCGCGGCCCAGCAGGTGGTGGCGCGGATGGTAGCGCGCCAAGAAACCCCGGAGATGGCCACGCGTCAATTGCAGCTGCGCGGGGCCGACCTGACCGACCTCCACGGCAAACAGACCCAACTGCAGGCCCATGCGTTGTTGGGGGCCTGGCAAGGGGTATGGGCCGAACCGGCGCGTCAACCGCGTTTGGGGCCCGATGGCCTGCACCCCAGCATGTTGCCGGTGTTGAATGCGTTGGGGCTGCGGGTAGCCTATGGGGCGGTGGTGGGCGCGACCGGCATTCAGACCGGGCCGTTGGCCTTACCCAGCCAGGTGGCGTTGCCGGGAACTGAAGAACACACGCTGCTGGCCACCACGCCGCACGGCGAACTGCGTGTGGCGCTGCCAGCCGGCGGGGCGCGGGCGGTGGCGGTGCTGGCGGCGGCGCAGGCGTATCTGGCCGGGCAGCGGCATGAGGCGATGGGGCCGCTACCCGCGCAGGCGGCAGGGCCGATGGCCCAGCTGGTGCTGGCCAGCCAGCCGGTTGCCGGGCTCACCCCGCTGGCCCAGCATGCGGCGCATGGCTGGTGGGGGGGGGTGGTGAGCCTTACGGGCCCACAAGAATGGCCCGTGGGCGCGGTGGTGTTGCCGGTGCCGGCGGCGTATCGGCCGCCGGCCAGCCAGGTACTTCGGTTGGTGGGGTAGGGGCGACCTATGCGGGTGATCGGCAATACCCTGACCGCCCGCCTGCTGCTGCAGGACCTGCTGGCCAACGAGGTGGCGGTGGAATGGTATGGGCCGCCAGAGGCCCCGGCGGCGTTGGCATTGGACTTAACCCTGTTGCCGGGCCCCACCTTAAGCCTGGCCCAACACAGCCGGAATCGCTGGCAGGCGTTGGCGCAGGAATTGCCGTTTCCGGTGCTCAACAGCCTGACCATGCTGGATTTGGCGACCACGCCGGGGCGGGCGGTGAAGCTGCGCGAGGAGGCGCTGCTCGATGCCTTGGCGGGCGAGCCCTGCGAGTACTTGGACACCACGCCGTCGGGGTTTCATCCCCGCTTGGTGCAAGGGGCGCGCCGTTTGGCACCCGCCCCTCAGGTGGCCGAAACCTTGTGGGCCGACCTCACCGCGCAGCTGGCCGCGGCCGGCGTGCCGCTGCAGCCGTTGCCGACGGAGGCTGATGAGGCCTGGCTGCTGAACGCCCCGACCACGCTCACCGACATGGCCTTGGCGGCCCGTTGGCTGCCCCAACTGTACCTACAGCCATTACGGGTGCACCGGTTGCAATGGCCGTTGCCGCAGCCCTTGCCGTTGCCCGAGGCGCCGCTGTTGGCGGTGCACCGCATGCCGCGCGGCCACACCTGGCTGCATTTAACCGCGCAGCAGCTGACGTTATGGTATGATGGCCTGAACGACCCGCGCCAACGCACCGCCGAAGCCGCGGCCGATGACGCTACCGTGGTGGCGTTAGCCCAACATGCCGCCCAAGTCTTGCCGTTGCTGGGGCGGTTGGCGGCGCCAACCCCGGCCGTGGCGCAGGCCACCACGGTGTTTGTGCTGGCCGACGGCCTGCCGTTGGTGGGCCCGCTGGCGGTGGATTCGCCCTTATGGCTGCTGGGGGGGATGGGAGTGCGTGAGGCGCTCTACGCCCCCGCGTTGGTTGAACGCTTGCTGGAACTGTGGCGGGTGGAAGAGTGTGTGCAAAGCCCGTTGCTGCCTGCCCGCTTTGCCCATGTGGGCCCGCAAGCGTTACGGGTGCCCGAAAGCTTGATGTTTACCGAACCAACCCCCGCCGCTCCGGCCGAACCCACGGTAGTGCGCCCCGCCGCCCAAATGGCGCCCGAAACCGAAGTGAAGCGCGCCACCGAGGTGCGGATGGTGGGCAAGGAGGTGGTGAGTGGCGGTGGTACCATGCTGCTGGCGAAACCCGACAAAGCAAAGCCGTAAAGTTTGGCAGATTGATTTTAAATTATTGATTTCATTCTGTGCTGCGTTGCACAAAAAAACTTGACAGTGTGGGTTACGCTGGGCAGAATCCGGATAACAAATTACCTAATAACAACCCACCCAAGGAAGGTGCCCCCGTGATGACTCCCGACTTCACCAAGATGTTCGACCCCAGCCAAATGCAGCAGAACATGCAACAAGTGGCACAGCAATGGCAAAAAATGATGACCATGCCGCAGCTGATGACCACCAGCCAAACCAACATGGATACGCTGAAGCAAGTGAGCAGCCTGTTGGCCGACACCATGAGCAAGTGCAGCGAAACCCAGCTGCAGTATTGCCAAAGCAGCATGGAAGATTGCATCGGCGCGATGAAGGAACTGAGCACCGCCAAGGGCCTGGAAGAGTACATGCAAAAGCAAACCAAGATGAGCCAAAAGGCCGCCGAAAAGGCCCAGGCCACCGCCCAAGAGCTGGCCACCCAATGGCAAAAGACCCAAACCCAGTGCACCGACCTGATTTCTCAGGCGATGATGCAGGGGATGAACTGGGGCAAGCCAACCACCAGCAGCAAATCCTAAGCAGCCGACCAAGCACAGGGGGCCATACGGCCCCCCTGTTTTTTGATACGACGGCCTAAGGAGTGGAGCGTTTGGGGCGACGCAGGTCATCCAGCTGCGCCTGGGCTTTGCGGTTGGCGGCCTGACGGGCGGCGGCGGCTTGCTGTTCGGCCAACAGCTCATAGCGCTTCTGTTTGGTATAGGCGGCTTGCAGCTGCTGCAGCAACCCTTGCTGGGCGAATTTAAGTTGCTGGATGGCTTCTTCGGCGCGGGCGATTTCACTCTGGCCGCGGCTTTGAAACAGCCCGGCGGCCTGCAGGTCGCCCGCGCTGTTGTGGGTCAGCGCGGCGGCAAAGGCGGCGCTGATTTCCTGTCGCCAGGTGGCGATTTCGGCTTGTTTGGCCTGCTGCGCCGCCTGGTTGGCGGCGAGCTGTTGCTGGACGTACTCCACCGCCTGCGCCGCCAGCCGGATCAGGGTGGGCAGGGCAGGTTTGGCCATGCGTGCCCTAAAACCCCTAGCGCACCAAGGCGTCGTTCACCTGCAGTGGGGCTTGGCCGGTGAGCTTCAGCGCGGTCTGCAGCGCCGCTTGCGCCGGAGCGTAGGTCGGTTCAATCGTCAGCGCCCGTTGCAGCAACGGAATGGCGGCGGCCGGGCGGCCGTGCAGCAGCTCGGTGATGCCGGCAATCCCCCAGCTGAAGTGGCTGAAGTCGGCCACCTTCATCAACTTGGCCACGGTGGTATCCAATTTTGGCAGCGTGGCGTTAGCGCTGGCCACGTCGCCCTGCTGGCGGGCGGTTTCAATCGCTTGAATGTAAAGCCCGGCGAGGTTCACCAGGTGGTTGGCGCCCCAGGGGTCGCCGCCGATCACCCATTCCAGCTTGGCGATGCGGGTGCTGAGCGGCAGCGGGGTGGTGCCCTGGAAGTTGGCGTAGACCACGCCCAGGTGCTCGTGAATGCGCGGGTCGAGCGGGTAAACGCGGTTGGCCTGCTCCAGGATTTGCAGCGTGGTGTCATCGGCCACCCCCGCATAAAGGCGCATCATGCCCAGTTTCAGCAGCGTGTTGCCCTCCTTAAACTTGGCGCCATCGTAAAGGGCGGCGCCCCAGGCGGCGATGAGCACCACGGCCACGCCCAGCAGCGCCGGGCGGCGCGGCAAGCGCCACACCATGCGCTTGGGCCCCGCCTGCCAGGCGGTGGGGTAGAGGTGGCTGTGGAGCCCCAGCAGCAAGCCCATCAGCAACACCGCGGCGGCGGGGGCAGTGGGCAGTTGCATGGGGAAGTCGAGGAACGAATTGAGGCAAATGCACAGCAACCCCAACGTGCCAAAGAAGCCCGCCACCTGCCATTCGCCCAACGGCTGGATGGGTTGCTGCAGCACTTGGCGCAGGCGTTGCAGCACCCGCAGCAGCACATAGGCCAGCCAACTGCCCAGCGCGCTTAGAAACAGCCAATGCCAAGCCCCGGGCAGGCGCAAAATTCCGCGGTAGTCCAGAAAGGCGGTGAGCGCCAGCAGCGTGGCCAGCAGCCCGGCGCCAATCAGCTTGCCGCCCAGCACGCCGGCTTGCGGCCCCAGCAGGCGCAAGCCCGCGCCGATACCCAACACGAACAGCAACACATACAAGGTGCCACCGGGGATGCCCATTTCGGTAAAGGCTTGCATCACGTCGGAGTGCGTGCGTTGGGGCCGGGCCATTACGTTGTAGCTGTTGCTGGGCGTGGTCACGACGGCATTGTAGTAGGGCGGCCAGATCACCATAAAGCTGCCCAGGCCCACGCCGTTGAACCAATAGTCCTTCACGATCATCAGGCTGTTCAGGTTGTAGGCCAGACGGCCGCCGAATTCGTTCCAGCCCCCGGCCGCACTCACCAGGCTGGCCATTTGCGTGGTGGGAGAGGCGGTGATGCCGTGGCCTTGGATCGGCGAGAGATCATCGGCATGGCGGGCCACCAACGCCAGCGGCAGCACGAACCATGCCAGCGTGCGCCAGCCTAAGTAAGCCCGCAGGTGGGCCCGCAGGCTGGGCACCGCCAACACCAGCACCGTGCCCACCAACAGCGTGGCCAGCAGCGCCAACCAACTGGCGCGCGCGCGCGCATAGACAAAAAACACCAGCCCCAAGCTCAGCAGCAGGCTGGCCAGGCCCCGTTCCCACCAGCGCTTGGCGGAAAGCAACAGGTAAATCATCAGCGGGATCATCATCGCGGTGTAGCTGCCCGCCAGGTTCTTGTTGGCAAAGCTGCCGCCGGGTACCGCGCTTTGCAGGAAGTAGCCGGTCAGCTGATCCACCAAGTTGGGGCTTTGCGGCCACTGGGGGGTGACGTACTGCAGCAGCTGTAACAGCCAGCCCAGCAGGGAAAAGAGCGGGGTCAACAGCACATAGGGCGTGCCGCTGATGGCGGCATCGAAACTGACCTGATTAAAGCCTTGAAACTGCAGAATGCCGATGAAGGCCGTGGCCGCCAATGGGGCACACAGGGCCCACAGCAGCTTGCGGGCGAAGCCTTCATTGCCCGGCGTGGGCGCGGCGACGTACCACACGCACGCCAGCAGCACCAACTGCGCATACAGGGCTTTGATGAGAATGATCCCGCGCAGCCAATTGAGGGCATCAACCAACGACAGCGCCGCCCACCCGGCCAACCCCACCGCCACCCACAGCTGCAGTGGGCCGCGTAACGGTAAGTGCAAGGCCCCTTTGGCTGATCCTGCTCTTTGCCGCCACGGTACCGCTGTATTTTGACCTCAACGTGCCCGAAGTCAGCGGCGATATCCGCTGGCAGGCCACCACCGTGTTTGCCGGGCTGATCGCCTTGGTGCGGCTGGCCGGGCGCTGGTCAGCCAAAGGGGCCTTGCACTTACCGTTACGCGGCCCACTGCAGCTGTGGGTGGCGGTGGGGTTGCCGGGTGGGCGGCGCTGTCGTTGGTTGATGCCCTCAATTGGCTGCGCGGGATCATTCTCATC
>JADCGN010000057.1 GCA_020249005.1 Alphaproteobacteria bacterium | reverse complement strand
TGAGGGCACAAAGCCAACCGAAGCCCTAAGCCTTCACGCGAAGGATCCAATGGGGTGCTGTTTGAAACCCACCTTCGTTCACCCTCGCAACTGGATCCTTCGGGGATGACGCCAACGTCTTCGTCAACGCTTACAGCCTCAGGATGACAGCCTGCGGCTGCTAAAAAAGCCCGCCCAGAGTATGGTCTCCGGACGGGCATCAACGTGATAAGCGCTTACAGCCTCCGTGTAGCGAAAAATTTTTCGCGCGCTTGAAGTACCTGCTCCTCCCAGGCGGCTCGGTCTTCACGACACTGCCGCATTGTGGGTGACGTCTCAATGTAACGTTCAACCGCATCGCGCTCGGCGGGAGGCATTTCTTCCGGGTGATGTTCATACGCCAACAACATGCCAATGGTTGGCCTTTTAGGGAAACTTTCACTCATTGATGTCTCCTTAGAGTAAAGAATATCATAATATTAACATACTCTAAAAAATTGAACAACTCGCTACATTAACAAACAAGGCGGAACCGCTGCTCACCTTCTCTCATGGCGGCGCAGGCCGTCATCTACGCTCCTCTGTTTATACGGGTCACAGCCTTCCACTGCGATGAGGACGCCCTCAACAATAAACCTACCCCACTCGCCCAATCGGCACCACATTCCCTTCCCCGCTGATGCCCATGTGGTCTTTAAACCAGCCAATCGTAGTTTTCAGGCCTAGTGCCAGCGGGATTTCCGGCTCCCAGCCCAAACATTCCTTGGCCTTGGTGATGCGCGGGCGGCGCTGGGTGGGGTCATCGGTGGGGAGCGGCTTGAACACCAGCATGCTCTTGGCGCCTGTCAGCTTGCGCACCTGGTCGGCCAGTTCCAGCATGGTGAACTCAATCGGGTTGCCCAGGTTAATCGGCCCGTCGAAGCGGTCGCGCTCCATCAGCCGAACCAGCCCATCGACCAAATCGGCCACGTAGCAGAAGCTGCGGGTTTGCGTGCCGTCGCCATAAATGGTCAGCGGCTCGCCCTGCAGCGCCTGCACGATGAAGTTGCTGACCACGCGGCCATCGGCCACGTTCAGGTTGGGCCCGTAGGTGTTGAAGATGCGCGCAATGCGCACATCCACGCCGTACTGGCGGTGGTAGTCGCAAAAGAGCGTCTCGGCGCAGCGCTTGCCCTCATCGTAGCAGGCGCGCGGGCCATTGGGGTTCACGTTGCCGCGGTATTCTTCGGGCTGCGGGTGCACTTCCGGGTCGCCATACACCTCGCTGGTGCTGGTCAGCAAAATGCGGGCCTGCTTGCGCAGCGCCAAATCCAGCGCATTGATGCTGCCCACCACGCTGGTGGTGATAGTCTCCACCGGGTGCAGCTGGTAGTGAATCGGCGAGGCCGGGCAGGCCAAGTGGTAGATTTGGTCAACCTCGTAAAACATCGGCTGGTGCACGTCGTGCCGCACCAGGTCGAAGCGCGGGTTAGGCAGCATGTCCAGCACATTGGCCTTGCTGCCGGTGAAGAAGTTATCCAGGCACACCACCGCGGCCCCCAACTGCAGCAGGCGGCGGCACAGGTGGCTGCCGACAAAGCCCGCGCCACCCGTTACCAAGATGCGCTTGCCGGTGAGGTCGGGCGTAAACAGGTTCTGCCGCATGAGGGATTACCCTTTTAAATTCTTGGCGCCGTTGTGGCGGCCCCAGGTGTTGTACTTGGCGATGCACCACAGCGCGCGTAGGCCGTCCTTCAGGCCGATTTTCTTGCCCTCTTCGTAGGTGCGGCCTTGGTAGCTGATGCCCACCTCATACACGCGCAGCTTGGGGCGCCAACTGCCCACGCGGGCGGTGATTTCAGGCTCAAAACCGAAACGGTTTTCTTCCACCTGCATCGCCTTCAGCACCTCGGCGCGGAACGCCTTGTAACAAGTTTCCATATCGCTGAGATTCAAGTTGGTGAGCAGGTTGCTGAGAAAGGTGAGGCCCATATTGGCGATGAAGTGGCTGAAGTAGTGCACGCGCTCGGGCGTCTGCAGGCGTTCCACCGACGGCCGAAAGCGCGAGCCATAGACTACGTCGGCCTGGCCCGCCAAAATCGGCGCAATCACGCGGGCGATTTCGGCGGGGTTATATTCCAAGTCGGCATCCTGCACGATGCACACCGTGCCGGTGGCGTGGGCAATCGCCGTACGCAGCGCCGCCCCTTTGCCCTGGTTGTAGGGGTGGTACACAATCCGCAGGTCGGGGCTGCCTTCCAGCTGCCGCATCACCTCGCGCGTGCCGTCGGTGCTGCCGTCATCCACAATCACCATTTCCACCGGGCACGGAAAGGCCGTAGCCCGCAGGGTATCAATCACCGTGTTCAGGTGCGCAAACTCGTTGTAGCACGGAATCAGAATGCTCAGCTTATGTTGAGCCGCAGCGGCAGGCTTTTTGGCAGCAGACATCGGGGCACTTTCGTTATGAGGTTGCTTGTACCACTGGCGTGTTCAGGCCGCAAGTTGCGGGGGTGAAACGATAAAGTTGGTACACCAACGGCTGTACGCCAAACCCCACCACCGTGCGTGAGGCGCGGAAGGCTCCAGGGCGCGTGGCCACCAACGCGGCACACTGCTGGGCCACCAAGGCCCGCAGCGTGGCATTGCCGGCCACGGCATCTTCCAACGGCGTGGGGGCCGCCGGGCCTTGCGCGGTCAGCCAGGCGTCAAAACCCCCCTGCTGCAACGCCCGCCACACCTGGGCCGGCGTACCCGTGGCCAGCGGGATGGCCTGGGTGTATTCCACTTGGTTCTGGAAATATGGGACGTGCAGATAATACAGCGTGTTGCGCAAGCTGGTGACGAGCAGTTTATCGCCCGGCCCCAGCTGCGCGTTGGCCAGCTCTGCCGCGCCGTAGTGGGCCGCCTGAGTGCTGAGGTACGCCGCACGGCTCTGACCCTGCAACAGCGCCTGCGCCGCAGTGCGGTTCAGCAGTACTGCCATGCCGCTCTGCGCCAACACCACCACTGCCACACTGCCTACCAACCCCATCCGTACCCAGCGGGGAAAAAGAGGCCACCAGCCATGCAGCACCACGGCCAGCCCCACCAACAGCAACGGGTACACTGGCAACAGGTGGCGGCTGCGCCCGGAAACACCCACAAAGAACCACAGCGCATAGTACCCTAGCGCCAACACCAGCAGCCAGGCCAAGGGGGTAAGGCGCCGAGCATACCAACTTTGCGCCAAGACCAACACCGCGGCCAGCATGCTCAACGGCAGGAATGGCCCAAGGCCCGTGCGGTCGCTATCCACCGCCGCCCCCGCGAAGGTGGCGGTGAATGGGTAGCTGAAAAAGGTTCCCATCGTGCGGGGCACCATCAATTCCGTATTGAGATACACTTGCTGCATAAAGGCCTGCTGGGCGGCACTCCAAAACGGGCTGCCGAACAGCTGCCACGCCGCTGGAAAGACCGGACTGCCATAGTGCCACCAATTGGAAACGTACCACGGCGCCGCCACTGCCAAACCCACCACCGCCACCCACGCCGTATGCCGCCAGAAGGTGGCATCGTAACGCCGCCAGGCCAGGCCAAACCACACCGCCGCCGCCGGTGGCAGTAAAAACAACCCAAAGGTTTTGCTCGCCACCACACCGCCCAACAGCGCGGCAAATAGCGCGGCGGGAACCACGCGCCGCTGTTGCGCGTACAACGCCAAGGCCAAAGCCGCAGCCGCCATCAGCCCCGCCTGCCGCAGTTCCACCGTACCGTTACTGAAGGCGTAGGTGAGAATCGGCGTCCCCAAAAATACCATTCCCACCACAGCGGCCCAGTGTAGCGGCAACCACAACCGCGCCAACGCCAGCATCGCCGCGCCCGCCAGCAGGGTGCTCAGCCAAGCATGGGCCAACAGCAACGGCTCACCACCCAGCGCCAGCGCCAAGGTACTAACCATGTGAGTAAACTGCGGCCCAGCAAACGTCACCGCCACCGGGGCAAACAGCAGCCCATTCGCCGCCCCATACAGCTGCGGCAAGGCAAAATGGTAGGCCAGCGTGTCGGCCTCGGTGGGCGGCGTCAGCGCGGTGGGCAGGCTCAGCAGCGCCATCCCCAACAGCGCGGCCAAGGCCCAGCCTAAACCCGCCACATGGGTAAATTTTAGGTGCCGCAGGTGCCAACAACCCAATCCCGCCAGCGGCAAGATCATCAGAGCCACAGCCGCTGGGCCATAACCCACCGTCAGCCCCGCGAACATTCCTCCCCAGCCCAACCAGGCATAGCCCCCCCACCAGGCCAACACTGTTTGGGTAAGCCCCGCCTGCTGGGCCAGCCAACCCCGCGCCGGCCATAGCAACCCCAACCCCACCAAACCCAACAAGCCGCACCAAACCGGCAACCACACCAACGTGTGCAGCGCCCCCGTCACCATGGCAGCAACGCTTTCACGAAGGGCAAAAACTGCCACAGCCAGCCGGCCACACTGGCCACCGTCGCCAGTAGCACCGTCGGGCCCAGCCAAATTTTCATGCAACCCCTTTCATGCAGCTCTGTTTATAGGGGGCAGCCCCTGTGCTAACAAGCTGG
>JADCGN010000056.1 GCA_020249005.1 Alphaproteobacteria bacterium | reverse complement strand
TCTTGAAGAAAAAGGTCGTACCATGGTTACCTCCATTGGCACAATGTTGCTTTAAATACTTAAGTTACTTAAGTTGGAATGGTGACTCATTTTTTCAAGTAATACCTTGACCTTTTTTATGACACTCCCCACAACACCACCATGTTACAAGGGCATATCACCGTTCAGGAACTGACGCCGCCCCCCACGGCGCCCACCTTCGTGCCCTTGCCACGCCTAAAAATCGGCGCCAACGTGTTGGAAAACAACGTGGTGCTGGCGCCGATGACGGAAATTACCGACCGGCCCACGCGCTTGCTGAACCGCCGCTTTGGCGCCGGCTTGGTGGTCAGCGAAATGGTGGCCGCCGAAGGGGTGGTGCGCCAGGCCGCCGTGGCCGCGCAGAAGGCCACCTTTGACCCGCGCCAGGGCATTCATAGCGTGCAGATCGTGGGTGCCAACCCCGCCAACATGGCGGTGGCCGCCCAGGTGAACGCGCGGGCCGGAGCCGATATCATCGACATCAACATGGGCTGCCCGGTGAAAAAGGTGGTGAACTGCATGGCCGGTTCCTATCTGATGAAAGAGCCCGACTTGGTGCGTGAAATCGTGAGCCGGGTCGTGGAGGCGGTGAAGGTTCCCGTGACGCTGAAAACCCGCCTGGGCTGGGACGAAGCGCGTAAAAACGGCCCGGAAATCGCCAAAATTGCCGAAGCTTGCGGCGTGCAGCTGCTGGCGATCCATGGCCGCACCCGCGCCCAGATGTACACCGGCAGTGCCGACTGGGCCGCCGTGCGCAAGATTAAGGAGGCGGTGAGCATCCCGGTGTTGGTGAATGGCGACATTGAAACCGCCGAGGATGCGGTGAAAGCGTTGGCGCTTTCCGGCTGTGACGGCGTGATGATTGGCCGCGCCACCTACGGCCGCCCGTGGCTACTGGGGCAGATTGCCCACTATTTTAAAACCGGGGAGCACCTGCCGGCCCCCGATTTACAGCAGCAGTATGAAATCGTGCGCGAGCATGTGGCGCTGGCGGTGGAGCTCTACGGCGAGTTCTCGGGCATCCACCATATGCGCAAGCATCTTGCAGGCTACACCAAGGGCTTGGTGGGCGGGCGTGAGCTCCGGATGAAGTTGAATGATATCAATGATGCCAAAGTTTTGTGTGAAGAACTTGAAGCGCTGTATGCGTCGCAACTGGCCGCCGAACCGGTGCTAAGCGCGTAACGCCTGAAAGAAGTTTTGCAGCAGCGCCGCGCACGCGGCCTCTTCAATCCCGCCTAAAATTTCCGGCTGATGGTGCATGAAGCTGGCCACGCGCGGGCCGTTGACCGTGCCGCCGCTTTTGGGGTCGTACGCCCCAAATACCACCCGGGTCACGCGGGCATGGGCCAAGGCCGCCATGCACATCGGGCAGGGTTCGAGCGTCACAGCCAGGGTGCAGCCGGTCAGGTATTTGTCGCCCCGTTTGGCCAAGCCTTCCGCCACGCACAGCATTTCCGCATGGGCGAGGGGGTTGCGTTGGGCTTCCACTTGGTTGTGCGC
Organism: Alphaproteobacteria bacterium; assembly: GCA_020249005.1. Taxonomy (GTDB): domain Bacteria; phylum Pseudomonadota; class Alphaproteobacteria; order UBA2136; family UBA6156; genus JADCGN01. The sequence goes on along the minus strand of JADCGN010000056.1, from coordinate 2,230 downwards.
GGTGGCCAGCAGGGTGCCATCGGGCCCCGCCAGCACCGCGCCCACCGGCACTTCCCCAGCCGCCGCCGCCACACGGGCCTCGGCCAAGGCAGCCTGAAGGAGGGCAGATGGGTTGAAGGATGGCATGGCTTGCTTTACAAGAAACGCATGCAAAACACCAGCCCACGCCCGCGCATTGGTATCATGATGGACTGGCAAGCCGAAGGCAGCTTTTCACCGCGGCCGCACTATGCCATCCGGGAAAGCTACTTTCACGCCGTGTGGGCGATGGGCGGGCTACCTATCGGCCTGCCGTTGCTCGAGGCCGCGCAGAGCGAGCTGCTGGCCACCGTGCAGGGCATTGTGGTGCCGGGCGGCGACTACCCCAGCCCCAGCCGCTGGTACGGCGACGGCCACGGCATCCCCGACGAACACCCGCGCACGGTGCTGAACGAGGCGTTGATTCGGGACTTATTGGCCCGCAATATGCCCTTTTTGGGCATCTGCGCCGGGATGCAGGAACTGGTGGCCGCCACCGGGGGCTTGCTGCACTGGCGGGTGGCCGAAAGCGTGCCGAACCCGGCCCCCCACCGCAGCATTGCCCCCACCGAAACGGCGCACAGCGTGGCGATTACGCCGGGCACCTTGCTGCACCGCCTGGTTGGCCAAACCGAGATTGCCGTGAACAGCCATCACAATGAAGGCGTCAAAACCTTGGGGGAAAGCGTGCAGGTGGCCGCTACCGCGCCCGATGGTCTGATTGAGGCAGTGGAAGTGGCGGGCCACCCGTTTGCCTTGGGCGTGCAATGGCACCCCGAATTTTTGCTGACCGAGGCCGACCGTTCGCTGTTTGATGGCCTGATTACCGCGGCGCGCGGCTACGCGCCGCCGGTGTAGCCCCTGTAACCTTACGATGCGCCTCAACAAATACCTGCAGCAAGCCGGGGTGGGCAGCCGCCGGGAAGCGGAACGCCTGGTGGTGGCCGGGTTGGTCACGGTGAATGGCCAGGTGGCCAGCGTGACGACCGAAGTGCCGGCGGGGGCGGAGGTGCGGGTGCAGGGCAGGCCCATCAGTGTCGCCACGGCCGCGCAACCGCGCCTGTTTCGCTACCACAAGCCGGTGGGCGTGATCGTGACCGCACGCGACCACGAAGGCCGCGAAACCTTGTACGAGGCCCTGGCCAAAACGCCTGGCTTTGCCGCCTTGCCCCGGCTGATGCCGGTGGGGCGGCTCGACCTGACCAGCGAAGGGCTGCTGTTGCTCACCGATTCCGGCCCGTTGGCCCAGGTGCTGATGAGCCCGGCCACCGGGCTGCCGCGCACCTACCGGGTGCGGGTGCACGGGCGGCTGACTGACGCCCAATTGGCCCAATGGCGGCGCGGCGTGCAGGTGGCCGGGGTGGATTACCGCGGTGCGCAGGTGGCCGAGGAAAAGACTTCGGCAAGCGCGCAGAACACTTGGTACACCGTGGTGCTGAACGAGGGCAAGAACCGGGAAATCCGGAAAATTTTCGAGCACTTTGGTTGCGTGGTGAACCGGCTGATCCGCACCGCCTACGGCCCGTGTGCGCTGGGTGATTTGAACAGCCGCGCGCTGGCCGAAGTGCCGGCCACCACCGTGGCCAGCTTGTTAAAGCAGGTGGGCTTGGCATGAGCGCGCCGCAGACCCGCATCATCACCGGGGCGTTGAAGGGGCGGGTGCTGCAGCTCCCGGCCAGCGAAGCTGCGCGGCCGACGCGCAGCCGGATTCGTCAGGCGGCGTTTAACATTCTGCAAGGCTACACAGATTTTGCCGGGCTAAGTGTGGCCGAGCTGTGTTGCGGCAGCGGCGCCTGGGGGCTGGAGGCGTTGAGCCGTGGCGCTACGCAGGTGTCCTTGGTGGATATCGACCCACGCTGCGCGGCGCGCAACGTGCAAGCCTTGGGCGTGGCCGCGCAGGTGGCGGTGGTGCAGGCCGATGCGGCCAGCTGGGCGCCGCCCACCCCTGCCGACCTGGTGCTGGCCGACCCACCCTATGGCAGCCCTGGGTTGCTGGCGGCGATGCTCGCCAATGCCCCGCGCTTGGGGCGGCCGGGAGGCTTGTGGTTGCTGGAAACGGCTGCCCCTGTTACGCCGCCGTGGCCCACGGGCTTTACGCTGCTGCTGAGCCGTACGTATGGCGTCAGCGCGCTGCATCTGGCGCGGCAAGAAGCCTAAAAAAGGCCAGCCCCGAGGGCTGGCCAACGTTGATGAACCGGCGTCGCCGTTCAGC
>JADCGN010000055.1 GCA_020249005.1 Alphaproteobacteria bacterium | reverse complement strand
TTCATTGCAATCCAACACTTTTTACCTGAAAGTCTGTGTTCAAGTAAAAATTATTGCTCTATCTCATTCACCGCCACGGCTCGGTTCGCCGGCAAGGTCCAGGGCGTCGTCGTCCAGATCACCAGGTGCTCGCCGGGGCGCTCCACCAGTTCCAGCGCCACGTAGATGGCGGTGGATTGGTGGTTTTCATCATACTCAATCTCGGCCTCGGCCAGTGCGGTTTCTTCCACCGGGGCCCACAGCGTGCTGCGCAGTTTGTTGTAGACCATCCCGCGCTGCACCAGCTGGCCCAAGGCGTGCACAATCCCGGCCTCGTTGGCCTTATCCATGGTGCGGTAGGGGCGCTGCCAGTCGGCCAGGACGCCCAGGCGTTGCCACTCGGCCTGCTGCACGTCCATCCATTTTTGCGCGTAGGCGCGGCAGCGATCGCGGAGTTCCACCACGCTGAGGTCGCGCTTGCTTTGGCCGCTGGCGATCAGTTCCTGCTCGATCTTCCATTCAATCGGCAGGCCGTGGCAATCCCAGCCCGGCACATAGGGGCTGGCGTAGCCGCTCAGGAATTTATGCCGCACGATCATATCCTTCAGCCCATAGGCCAGGGTGTGCCCGAGGTGAAAGTTGCCGTTGGCGTAAGGGGGGCCCAGGTGCACAATGTAGGTGGGAGCGCCGGCCGCCCGGCGCTTGGCCAGCAGCGTTTCGTACACCTGTTCGCTCAGCCAGCGCTGCACCCAGCCGGGTTCCCGCGCGGGCAGGTTGGCGCGCATCGGGAAGGCCGTCTGCGGCAGCTGAAGCGTCTTGCTGTAATCTAGCCCTTGTGGTGCGGTGGTCATCCGGCACAAACCCTCGTATTTCCTAACAATCAGAGCGCTACCCTAAACGATTTTGCTTGGCAAGACCAGCCAAAACCTGCAGCCTGTGCAGGCCAAAAGGCGAGAGCCTGACTGATTTCAGGCGAAACATCGGGACGTTTCCCAGAAAGCGGGGTGGCGCAATGAACGCCCTGACCTTTGCCCTTTCTCCGGAGGTGTTGCATGGAAGCCTGGAACAGGCTTCAGCACGACAACTGCTGGCCTGGGCCAGAGCCTATGCCAGCAAAGAACACGTCTACCATACCTTTGGTCGGCGATGTGCCGTTGAGTTGTTGTGTCGTGACCAGTTTCAGGCCAATTCCAACCCCTCTCGCTCGTTTGAGGCCGAAAATGCCCTCATTCAGCTTACGCACGCCGAAAGGAGTTCCTACGGTGTTTATCTCTGATCAACGAGGCCCAAAACCGGCCCCAGCCCCCATTCCCTCCCGCGGCAGCGGCACGGGGTGGGGGCTTTGCTGTGGCCTAGCCTTGAGGCCGGGCGGTGGCCGCGGCGCGGGCAGCCCGCACGCCGTGGGGGTAGCGTTCGGCGAAGGCCACCGTGGCCTTCCACCAATCGCCGCCGAATTGGTCGCGCAGACGCTTAATTTCCGCCGTATCATCGGGCGTGGTGGTAGCCAATGCGTAGGTCAGCTTGTCGGCAATCAGGCGGCAGACCACTTCGCCGTGCGGGCTCATCAGGTAAAATTCGCTGTAAAACCCGGGCTTGGTATCCAAGCTGGCGATGTTGCTCTGGTGGCGCTCGGCGCGCAAGCCTAAGGACTCCATCAGCATTGGGATCATTTCGCGCTTGGGTTTCAAAATCATGCGCTTGGTAATGTTGCCGATGATCGCCTGCCCCACTTCGGTGGAAAGGTCTTCCTCGTTCTGGCTGGCGATGCCGCACATGCAATTCAGGCTGCGGTAGGTACGGAACGCGCGCTTCAACTGGTTGGCCACGCTGGCCCCGCCCTTGGCGGAGATCATGCTCACCATCTCATCGACCAGCAGGTGTTTTTTCTCACCGCGGTCGCCCAGGTACATCACGTTGTCGATCATCGTGAAGATGGCGTTGATGATCACGTCGGAAATTTTTTCGTTCAGCACGTTTTGCAGGTTGAATACCACCAACTTATCCTTTTCGGTGAAGCTGGGGGGGCCATCGATCAGCTTGCCGTAGATGCCGGACTCGCAGTAGCTCCCAATCTCGCGCGCCATCGCCATCCCGGCCTGGCGGCTGGCTTCATCGGTGTAGGGGTATTTTAGGTACGCTTGCTGAATCCAAGTCGGGCGCAGTACGTCATCGGACGGCACAATGTCGTAGGCGTATTGTACCACCTGTTCAATCAGCCGCTGTTCCACCCGGTCGATCTTATAATCGCCCTTGGCGATCATCAGCTCCACCGTCGTCGTCCACTGCTGCAGGCGGTGCTTGTTGATTTCCCCGGTAAACGGGTTGATGCACACGTCTTGGCGGTCAAGGTCGATGATGATCAGCTTGCCCAGCGTTTCGCCGAAGCGGTCGTAGTCGTCCTTAATCGTCATCAGGTACTGTTTTTCAATCCCGGCGCTGAACAGCTGCAACGTCAGGTCCACCACGGCAAAGCTTTTCCCCGAACCCGAGGTTCCGGTGATGGCGTAGTGCCAGTTCATGAAGTCGGTGCTGGTGTGGTCGAAGAAGGTGATTTCACCGTCGCGGTTCACGTACACCGCTTGCGGCTTATGCTTCTCTTGCCGGGTATAGGGCCGCCCGTGGCCACCCCAGTGGCCATGAATGGGCAGTAGGTCGCAAATATCATCGCTGATCACCCGGCGGGTGCGGGCAAATGGGCCGCTGAACTTGTTGCGCCAGGCCAAGGGCCAGCTGTAGGCAAAAGCATGCAGGGCCATGGATTTTTCCACATCCGGCACGACTGAAAGCTTCTTGAATTGGCTGGCGATGCGCAGCAGGCCATCTTCCACTTCGGTGCGGCTCTTGCCGTGCACCACCACCCCCACC
>JADCGN010000054.1 GCA_020249005.1 Alphaproteobacteria bacterium | reverse complement strand
CCGCGATGACGACCACCACCGCCACCAATACCAACACCGGCGCAAGCGCCAACGGGGCGATCACCGGCATTGCCGCCGGGCAGAATGCCGCGCTAAACAGCGTGAACTTCGACACCTTCTTGAAGCTGTTGGTGGCGCAGTTAAAAAACCAAGATCCTCTCAACCCCTTGGATGGTACGCAATTTACTGGCCAAATCGCGCAGTTTAGTAGCCTGGAACAGCAGATCAACAGCAACAATTACCTGAAGCAGCTGGTGACCGAGCGTGACTTTGGCGAACAAAACCTGGCCAACAGTTACCTGGGCAAACAGGTGCTGGGCCCGGGCAACCTCTTTAGCCGCGAAGGCACGGCGACGCCCCTGGGTTACGAGGTTGGCAAAGGGGCCACCAAGGTGACGCTGGAAATCATCGACAACAGCAATGGCCAAGTGGTGCGGACCATCAATGGCGACCCAAAAGAAGGGATTAAAACCCTTACTTGGGATGGTAAGAATGACAACGGCCAAGCTGTGACGGGCAATAGTTTTACGCTCCGCGTGCGGGCCGCCGATGCCGATGGCAAGGTCAAGCCGAGTTCGGGCTACGTGTACGGCGATGTGAAGAGCGTCCTGAGTGATGGTAAGACGGTGTCGTTACAAATGGCCGATGGCCGCAACATCGGCGCCACCAGCGTGATTGGTGTACGGCAATAGCGTAACTTGGCACGACCTTTGCAAAGATTTTAACAAACGCAGCAAGCAACGAAAGTAACCCCCTATGGCACTCTTTAGCGCAATGACGGCAAGTGTGAGTGGCCTCGGCGCCCAAGGACAGGCGATCTCGGTGATTTCCGACAACCTGGCCAACACCAACACGATTGGCTATAAATCCAGCCGCAGTCTGTTTTCGCAGTTGGTCACCACCGGGGCGCAGGGCACCACCTACAACAGTGGGGGGGTCAACACTGCCGTGTTGCGTGACCAAACCGCGCAAGGGAGTTTCATTACCAGCTCCAGCCGCACCGATTTGGCAATTTCTGGCAATGGTTTTTTCCGTGTGGCCGATGATAAGGTTAACAGCACCAGCACCGAATTCTTTTTCACGCGTGCCGGGAGCTTTAGCGAAGACCGCGAAGGCTATCTGGTGAACCCCGATGGCTATTATCTGCAAGGGTGGCGGACAGACAGTGCCGGAAATATCCTCGATATTCAGGAGCCAGAAGCCGTAGAGTTGCAAAGCGTGGGGGTGAGTGCTCAGCAAACCCGCGAGCTTTCCATGGATGCCAACTTGACCAGCACCCGGGCCTTGAACCAAAACTATGATACGACCGGGACCAAGCTTGCCTCGATTAATGGCATGATCGCCAACCCAACCCGTTTCGATTATTTAACTGACCTGCGCGTGTATGATTCCCAAGGGGGCGCGCGTGACCTGACCATCGGTTTCAGCAAGCGCGGCGCCAACGCTTGGGATTACACCATCTATACTGACGGCAGCAACCTGCAAAGCGGTGTGGCGGGCACCAACACCTTGGTGGCAACTGGTGAGTTGCGTTTTACGCAATCGGGGGCCTTAAAATTTGTGACGCCCAACAACTTTTCAGCCACGTGGGCAGGGGGGGTCGCCACCAGCACGGTGAATCTGGATTTCGGTCAGTACGTCGGCGGCAACATTGCCACCCCAAGCGGGACGGTACCGGCCAGCTACGCCAACCACATCTTGGATGTATCGGTGGAAAACAATGCCTTTGGAACGGGCCAGTATACGCTGGTGAAAACCACGGTTCCCAACTATGAGCTGCGCGCCGGCAACGGCACGGCCGGTGCGGTGGTAGAAAGTGGGATTGCGCAAATCTCGGCCAGTGGCACGCGCGAGATTTACTTTCCCACCAGTGGGGTGCGCTTTACGGTGTCGACCAACTTCGATGAAACTACGCCGGGTGTCGCAACTGCGATGGCAACGTTTACGGTCACTTCGGAAGCTCAGTTGGAAGATGGCTTGGGCAATGATGGGATCACTCAGTTGGCGGCCAGTTTCAACACCAGTGCCATCAACCAAGATGGGTTTGGTGCCGGAACGCTGAGCGCGATTCAGGTGGATGATAACGGCTTCATCAACGGGACTTTCACCAACGGTGAAACCAAGAAGCTTTACAAGGTGGTGGTGGCGGTGTTCCAAAACCCGCGTGGGCTGGAGGCGGTGAGCGGTAGCTTGCTGCGTACCACCGATGCCAGCGGCCAGCCGCTGCTGAAGGAAGCGGGTGTGGGCGGAACTGGCCGAATTGTGAGCGGCGCGCTGGAAGGTTCCACCACCGACATCGCCGGTGAGTTCAGCAACATGATTGTTGTGCAGCGGGCCTTTCAAGCCAGCAGCAAGGTGATCACCACGGTCGACCAGATGCTCAACGAACTGCTGCAGCTGCGGTAGGGCTTGGGCAATAATATGGCGGCCCCCTGAATGGGGGCCGCCGTCGTTAGGCCGGAATGCGCCGCAGCAGCAGGGTGCTGCTGCCGGCCACCACCACCATCAAGCTCAGCATCAGTGTGTTGAGGCTGACGATGGTGAGCAGCGGCGTGGCCGCGATCATCAGGCTGGCGCCGACCAGTTGGCTGATCATGCTGCCGACGGAGAGCACCGTGGCCCGTTCGTGGTTGGGCACTTCGCGGTTGATCAGCGTGGTGCAGAGCGGACTGCCCACCGCGTGCACAAAGCCAGCGGTCAGCACCCCACCCAGCCACACCAGCCAGGGGTTGGCCACGCTCATCAGGCCACAGCCCACCAGCAGGAACAGCGGCAAGTTTTGCAACACCCGGGTGGCTCCCAGCGCGGCAATTCGCCCGGCCGACAAGGCCAGCACCGTCTTCACCCCCATAAAGGCGGCGAAGCTCAGGCCGAGCCAGGTTGGGCTAACGTGCAGCGCCAACAGCTTGGCCTGCATCACCCAAAATAGCAGGCCGGTGAAGCCGGTCAGGATTTTCGGCCCCAGCAACAACCACCGCAAGGTGGGGTGCAGCCGCAGGCTGTGGTGCGTCACCAACCACACATCCAGGAACGGGTTGTCATGGCGACGCTCGGCGTGCTGCTTGGGCAGTTTAGGCAAGCTGGCGGTAAACGCCAGCGCCACGGTGGCTGCCAGCATCCCGGCCAGCACCGGGCCATCGGCCCACCAGCCGAACAACCAGCCCCCCAATGCCCCCGCCACCATTTCAGCAGCAGTGGAACTGGCGAACAGGCGCCCTTGCCAGGTGGCTTCTTGGTGGCCACGGCCTTCTTGGTGCAGGGCTTCGTGCAGGTAGGCTTGGGTGGTGCCCGAGTAGAACGCCACCGACAGCGCCATGCAGATTTCACCCATCAGCAGCCCAGCAAAGCTGGTGGCTTGCCACACGCAGGTAAGGCCCGCCAACCAGGCAGCGGCTCCGAGGGTGAGCTGGCTGGTGCGGCTCCAGCGGTCGGCCAGGTAGCCAGTGGGCACTTCCAGGATCAGTACCCACACCCGGAAGAGCCCCTGCAGCAGCAGAAATGCACCAATATCCACGCCTTTCAGTTGGTAGTAGGCCATGACCACGGGCACCAAAAACATCAGGTCGATGCAGCCGATGGCCACCATGAGGCGCCACGAGGCGGGAAGGTTCTTCATGGAAGTCTCCAAAGTTGCGCCAGGTCATCGTCTGGCGTGGTGGGGGGTTTAGGCGAGTGGCGAAAGATTCTGCCACCACCGGGGAAACGGAAGCCCTTGCGGGCCCGTTCGCTAACGTAGGTTAGCCGGCCCGATGGGGAGATAGCGGCATACGCCAAACACGCCAGCCCACAGGGCCGGAGTGTGTTTGCAAGCGGCGTAATTGCTCATACGGAACAGGGTAAGCGGGTGTTGCATACAATGCAAGGGGTGGCATAAAAAATAATCGCGGCGCTGGAGCAAACCCACAAATCCGCTTAGCGTGGATTACCAAGAAAGCCAATCTCATGCCCAAAACCGCCGCCACAACTCCTGTTAAATCCGCCGGGAAGTCATCCGTGCCCACCCGCGCCGAAAGCGACAGCATGGGGGTGGTGCAGGTTCCCGCCGACTGTTACTGGGCCGCACAAACGCAGCGCAGCAAAGAAAATTTTTTGATTGGTGGGGCCACGGACGCCGAGCGCGCGCGCTTTAACTTTTCCCCCATGTTCATTGCCGGCTACGCCGCACTGAAGCAGGCCTGCGCCCATGCCAATGCCGATTTGAAACTGCTCGAGGCCAAGCTGGCCAAAGCGATTAGCCAGGCCGCCGATGAAGTGCAGGCCAACAAATTGGCCGGTAATTTCCCGCTGGTGGTTTGGCAGACCGGCAGCGGCACCCAAACCAACATGAACCTGAACGAGGTGCTGGCCGGGCGGGCCAATGAAATCCTGACAGGCACGCGTGGCGGCAAAAGCCCTGTCCACCCCAATGACCATGTGAACCGTGGCCAAAGCAGCAACGATACCTTTCCCACCGCCATGCACATCGGTGCAGCGCTGGCCCTGCAGCAACAGATGCTCCCGGCACTCAAAATCGCCCGTAAGGCGCTGGAGCAGAAAGCCAACAAGTGGCAGAAGCTTCTCAAAATCGGCCGGACCCACCTGCAGGATGCCACGCCCATCACCTTGGGGCAGGAATTTGGCGCCTTCGCTGCACAGCTGGACTACGCGGAAGCCGAAGTGCAAAAGGCCTTGGCGGCGTTGCTGCCGTTGCCTTTGGGCGGTACGGCAGTCGGAACAGGGCTGAATACCCACGCCAAGATGCCCGGCCTGGCGGCCAAATATTTGGCCAAGCGGTTGGGGCTGAAATTCACCGTGATGGAGAACAAATTTTTCGGCCTGAGTGCCCACGAGCCGCTGCTTAACGCCAGCGCTGCCGTGCGCACCGCCGCCGTGGCGGCCATGAAGATTGCCAACGATGTGCGCCTACTGGGCAGCGGCCCCCGCTGTGGCTTGAACGAGTTGAACCTGCCCGCCAACGAGCCCGGCAGCAGCATCATGCCGGGCAAAGTGAATCCCACCCAGTGTGAGGCGCTTTCCATGGTTTGTTGTCAGGTGATCGGCAACGATGCCGCCGTGACCGCAGGGGCGTTGCAAGGGCACTTGCAGCTGAATGTGTTTAAGCCGCTGATCATTCATAACGTGCTGCAGAGCGTGCAGTTGCTGAGCGATGCGCTCATCAGCTTCACTGAAAACTGTGTGGTGGGGCTGGAACCCAACACCCCGCAGCTGGAACGCCACCTGGCCAATTCGTTGATGCTGGTGACCGCGCTCAACCCGGTGATAGGCTACGACAAGGCCGCGCAGGTGGCCAAAAAAGCGCTGAAGGAAAACCTCACGCTGGAAGAGGCGGCGGTGAAGCTGGGCTTCATTGAGAGCAAAACCTTTCGCGCCAAAGTCCGTCCCGAGGCCATGCTGCACCCGGACAAATAATGCGTATCTTGCAACGTCCCAGCCCCAACCGCCGCCCGCGCACCAACACCGAGCAGGTGCGGCTGGTGGTGCTCCATGCCACCTATATGGCCGATGATGAGGCCGCACTGCAGCGCCTGACCGACCCCGCCACCGAAGTGAGTTGCCATTATTACGTGGCGCGCGACGGCACCATCACGCAGTTGGTGCCGGAAGCCGAGGTGGCTTGGCATGCGGGCCAAAGCCGCTGGGTCTTTCCCGATGGTGCTGAAGTGGAAGGCTTGAATGGGCACAGCCTTGGAATTGAAATCGGCAACGCCGGGTCGTTTGGCAAAGCTTACCCTGAAGGGCCGCCCAAGCATCTGGAGCAGGCTCCAGATTGGGCCCAAGCCGAACCGTTTACCCCCGCCGCGCTGGCTTCTTTGACGGCGCTGCTGCAGGACGTGTTGCACCGCCACGGGCTGAACCCGGACGCCGTGGTTGGGCACGACCAGATCTCGCCGGGGCGGAAGACCGACCCGGGCCCGCATTTCCCTTGGGCGCAACTGCGCCGCGCTTTGGCGTAAGCACCAACGCTTCCGGCCACCACGGTTGGTCATCCAGCCAGTCATAAACCTTCACCAGGTATTTGCTGGTGGTGAGCCACGGCGCCACCTTCAGCACCAAAGGCCCCAAAGTACTATAAAGCGGCATCAGCAAGGTACCGAGCCAGGTGGTGGCCAGCCAGCCCAAGAGGCTGTAAATCGCGCCAACCACCGCCGCGGCCAGCGGCGTAAAAATTCCTCCCACCACAAAGGCCAGCAGCACAGTCACGAGACCAACGAAAGCCCCGATCACACCCGTAACCAAGGCCAGCAGCGGCAACACCAACGTGGCGGTGAGGAAGCCTACCACAGCCGCCAAGAGTGCGCCGACCACGGCCAGCAACGTGGCCAGATATCCGTTCAAGCCAAACCAATCATGCCCCAGCAAAAACAGCGCCAAGCTGAACACCACCGTGCCGCACAGGAACCATTCCCAGGTATCTTTCAAGAGACGAAACATAATGTCTTTCTACCATTGATAACCGGGATAAAAAAGCGGGGGCCTGCGCCCCCGCCCGTTATTCCACCAGCCCAAGGTGCTTGAACTTCTCGGGCTGGGCCAGAAAGCCAGGAATGTCTGGATGGCCAACCGGTACATCGTTGGTGGTGATAAAGTACCCGCCGGCAAAGGTTCCTTTGGCCGCGCGCTTCACCGCTTGGGCTGCAGCCACCTCATCGGGTGAGATACCGAGCTGACGCATCAGCTCTTCGATCACTTCCTTGAGGTCGGCCAACTCCTTGATGGTCTCGGTACGGTCATCGGCTGCCGCGACCACCTCGGCCGATTCTTCCACCAGTTTCTGGCGCAGGGCCTCTTGTAATGCCGTGCCAGTGATTGTGTGGAAGGTGGTGCGGCAATCCTGTTGCCGGCAATGGCCAACAACCTTGTCGCGGACCAGCCGGTTAAAGACAAAACGTTCGAAGTGTTGAAGGGGTTCGGTAGGCATACGGTCCTCCGTGCAAAATGGTGAGTCATCGATCCTATGGCAATAACTTTAACCGTTGGCAAACAAAAAGCGGGGGCTTTCGGTTAAGAAAGCCCCCACGTGTTTAGCTAGCAAAGTGGTTCTTTACCGCCAAACGGTGATGCGCAAAGGCCAGCATCGCCAGCACCGATGGGTCAGCCGAAACCGGCATGACCGTAGTCAGTTCCCAAGAGTTTTCGCAGTCACGCTGGATATCACGCCAGTTTTTCCTTTTCTGTTTGTCTTCCTGCAGGTCATACAGGTTGGCAATCCGGTCCAGCAGCTTGAGCGTGCCGGTTTCGGCATTCACTTTGGCCATTTTGAGCATTTGGCCTTCGTGTTTGCTGGTTGCCTTAGGGTCATTCGAAAGGTTCAGCACCATACGAATGACGGTTTCCGCATGCTCAGGCGGCAGCAAGCTCCGCAAGATCCTGATCACATCTTCGGTCGAGAGTTGCAAGTGATCTGGCAAATCTTCCACATCATCGTGGTGGATAGCAGCCAATTGCACCGTGATTGGCAGACGCATCAACCAAGTCAGGTACACCACCATGAGAATATGGTGAAAATAGGGCCGCTCGCGCAACCCTTTGCGCACCCTTCCTGCATGAGCACCGAGCATGAAGGCCAAGCTTGGCTTCAGCACATCGGGCAGGGGCAGGTTCCCCCCATATGCCAGGTTATGGAGTCGTTCACACAAGGTCCAAAAACTGCGGTAGCCAGCGGTAGTTTGCCAGTCTCTCCCAGAGATTTCTTTGTAGCCTTGGAGCACCTTCTGCCACAAAGCGTGGTGGGAAGGGTTATCGAGGTAGTAGTTCAGCGTGCGCATAGGCAGCTCCTCAGAAAAAGAGTAACGATTAAGTTTGTAATACAGTATACATTTATGAATAACAAGTATTAAATTTTGTCAGCGTCAAAAAGCGGGGGCTTTTCCGTAAAGAACAGCCCCCACCCACGTCCGCAAAGCGCATCCTATAAGCCGGGTTCTGTGCCGTCTTGCGACGGTGGCCATCATTCCTCTGGAACGTGGGTTGCCCCGCGCCCTCAAGCTGCCGACCCGGGCCCCTGCTGGATGCACGCCGCACCACGTGGAGGCCCCTATTTGGCATTGCACCCACCAACAGGTCGCCGTGCCGCAGACTGTTACCAGCTGCGCGGTGGGCTCTTACCCCACCGTTTCGCCCTTACCCTGGGTTGCCCCAAGGCGGTTTGTTTTCTGTTGCCCTATGGTCGGCCCTTGCGGAGCGGACCGCCCTGCTGTTCGCAGGTTGGCTGGCGTGCGGGTGCCCGGACTTTCCTCGGGGCTTGCGCCACGCGATGACCCGGATGCCGCCCAGCCCTAAAGCGAGCCTCCCAAAAGGGCAAGAAAAAACCTTATCCACAAGCTTACCCACAGCTTGAAGCGGCATAAAACCTAAAAAAGAGTGTCAGGGGGGTTGTATTATCCCAACACATCCCATACTATCCCGTTGTTGCCCAAACCCAATAAAATCAGTGGGTGATCCAAAGCAACGCAAAACCTTTCAAGGGCTTGTTAGGCTTCAGGGAGAAGCCGCACAAGGGGGAGGTTTGGCAAATGGGCGCGTTGGGCAACCGCGCCAAACAGGGGAGCAAACGCCGCGCACCATGACTGTCTTCTTGGCCAGCTTCTTGAACGGAGTTGACCGCAAAGGGCGGGTGTCGGTGCCGGCGTCTTTTCGTGCCGAGATGGCGGGCCACAGCCGCCAAACCGTGGTGGTTTACCCTGCGCCAAGCAACAATAACGAGAGAAAGTATCTCCATGCGTGGGCTTATGACGATTTTGTTAAACTGGCGGAACGCATCAACCGTCTCCCGGCCCTCTCACCCACCCGTCAGCGGCTGGCACGCACGCTTCTTGCCGCTGCTCGGCCTCTAAACTTTGACGAGACGGGCCGCATCCAGCTTCCCGAAGCCATGCTGCAGGCTGCAGGGATTACCGAGCACGCCATGATTGCCGGCGAGGGTGAGTACTTCACCATTTGGGAACCCACCGCGTTTGACGACCAAGTGGCGGTGGACAGCGCTCACTACGCCGAGGACATTCAAGATCTGCACGACCTATGGAAGAAGGAAGATTTGGAACTGGCGGTGAGCATGGGCCTGGCCGACGCCAAAGCCCGCCGCGGCGGATAATTCCTTACATTAGCGGGCAAGACTTAGCGGTGGAGGGGTACCAGCTGCTGCAACAGATGCGCAGCAATCTGCGCCCAGCTATGTTTTAGTGCAAACTGGCGGCAAGCTTGGCGCGATAAGGTCAGTGCGCGGGTAACAGCGGCGCCCAGGTCTTCATCCAAAGCTGCCACCCGCGGATCGGTGAGCACATCCAGGGGCCCTGTTACGGGGTAGGCTGCTACGGGAACGCCGCAGGCCAGCGCTTCCAACAACACCAACCCAAACGTATCGGTCCGGCTGGGGAAGACAAACACATCGGCTTGGTTGTAAAGGGCCGTCAGTTCCGCACCCTGTTTGGCGCCGGTAAACACCACCTTAGGATAGCGGGCTTGCAGGCTTGCCAGCTGGGGCCCGTCACCCACCACCACCTTGGTGCCTGGCACGGGCAGATTGATAAAGGCTTCAAGATTTTTTTCCACCGAGACGCGGCCGACATTTAAGAGAATCGGCCGGGGCCAAGGAGCGGGTGCGGTACTGACACGCGGTTGAAAGAGTTCGGTATCTACGCCACGACCCCACACGTTGACCCGATGAAACCCACGGGTTTTTAAGGCTTCTGCCATGCTGGCGGTGGGTACCAGCACGGCTGCTGCGGGGGCATGAAAGCGACGGAGGGCCGCATAGCCAAGTCCGAGTGGCAAGCCAAAGCGTGCCTGCAGGTATTCGGGGAAGCGGGTATGATAGCCGGTGGTGAAGGGGAAATCATGCTTGAGGCACCAATACCGTGCCAGCCACCCCAAGGGGCCTTCGGTGGCTATATGGATGGTATCGGGTTGAAAGTCATTCAACAGCTTCGCTACCTGCGCGGGGCCGGTGAGGGCCAAGCGAATTTCCGGGTAGGTGGGGCAGGGCAGATTGGGAAATAATCCAGGTTGCACCACCAACACCGTGTGGCCTTGCGCCGTGACGTGACCGCAAACAGTTTGCAGGGTGCGGACTACGCCGTTAATTTGCGGGGCCCAGGCATCGGTGACCAGCGCGATCCGCATGCGCGTTACGCCGCCAATTGCAGCGTTGGGCGGGACATAAAATTGGCCATGGCTTGTTCTTCCGTTAACCAATAAAGGATTTGCAGCCGGCCATCATGGTGTTCGACCAGCGCCGAGCAGGTTTCCATCCAGTCGCCATCGTTACAGTACAGTACGCCCTTAACCTGGCGCAGGGCGGGGTGGTGGATATGCCCACACACAATTCCATCTACCTGGCGTTCGGCGGCGACGTGGGCCAAGGCGTCCTCAAAATCGCCAATGAATTTTACGGCATTTTTTACCTTATTTTTGAGGTAGGCCGACAACGACCAATGCGGGTAGCCCAGCAGATTGCGTGCCGCATTAAGCCAATGGTTCAACGCCATGGCCAAGGCGTAGGCGTGGTCACCCAACAACGCCAGCCATTTGGCGTAGCGCACCACCACGTCAAAGGCATCGCCGTGCAGCACCAACAGCCGTTTGCCGTCGGCGGTGGTGTGAATCGCCTCATTGACCACGTGAATGCCACCAAAATGAAAATCGAGGTAATCACGGGCAAACTCATCATGGTTGCCGGGCGTGTAGATGATCTGGGTGCCCTTACGGCTGCGGCGCAGCAGTTTTTGCACCACGTCGTTATGCAGCTGCGGCCAATACCACCCCCGTTTCAGCTTCCAACCATCCACCATGTCACCCACCAGATAGAGATAGTCCGATTCGGTGCATTTAAGGAAATCCAGCAGGCGATCGGCCCGACAGCCTTTGGCGCCCAGGTGAACATCGGAAATCCAGATCGTCCGGAAGCGATACAGGGGGAGCGTGGGGCTGGACACGGGCAGTAATCTTTCCTTACGGCGCGTGAAGTAGCTTATACAATAAGGGCGCTGCCGTAGGCCAGTCCTCCGATGAGGGCTGCATAACAGATTGGCAGTCATCGGTGCGTACTGTGGATGAACCGTCAACATGCAGCAGTTTTATCTTGCGTTTCAGGCGGGATTTTTGCACTGAAGGGTTATGAGTGGCAGCGCCCATATTCCCGTATTACTGGCCGAAGCCGTGGCCGCGCTGGGCGAGGTGCGCGGCCAGTGGGTGGCCGACGGTACCTTGGGCGGCGGCGGGCACACCCGTGCGCTACTGGCCGCCGGGGCCAAGGTGCTGGCTACCGATTGGGACGCGCGGGCGATCGCTGCCGCCCAAGCTTGGGCCGGCGCTTATGGCGAGCGCTTGGAACTGCACCATGCCGCCTATAGCGCCTTGCCCACCCTGCTGGGCCCACGGCGGCCGCAGGGGATTCTGTTGGATTTGGGCTTTTCCTCCGACCAGTTGGATGACCCACACCGTGGGCTTAGTTATCATCACGCAGGCCCGCTGGATATGCGCCTGGACAGCACCCAGCGCCTGACCGCCGCCGACCTCCTAAACCGCTGGCGTGAGGAGCAGTTAGCCGACTTATTTTATCACCACGCCGAAGAGCCCAAGGCCCGGCCGTTGGCCCGCGCGGTGGTGACCACCCGCAAAACCAAGCCTTACGCCACCACCACCGACTTACTGGCGACGATTGAGCAGCTCTACCCCCCGCGGTTGGGGCTGAAGCGGGCGCACCCGGCGGCGCGGATCTTTCAGGCGCTGCGCGTGGCGGTGAACGATGAACTGACGGTGCTAGAGCAAGCGCTGCACGGCTGCGCCCAGCAGCTGGCGATGGGCGGCACCTTGGCGGTGATCACCTTCCAACCCAATGAAGAACGTTTGGTGAAGCAGGTGTTTCGGGCGCTGTGCGCCGACACCCTGGACGCGGTGGGCCGGGTG
>JADCGN010000053.1 GCA_020249005.1 Alphaproteobacteria bacterium | reverse complement strand
GGTGTAGAAGTGGAAGGGCACCAACGAGAGCTTAAAGGCGACGCCGGAAAGAATCAGCACCACGCCGACCAGAAACAGCGGCGTCGGCTGGGCCAGCGTGGCGAGCGTGGCAAAATCCAAAGCCCCCGTGGCGGCATAGAGCAGCGACATGCCAAACAGGGTCAGGCCGCTCGCCAAGCTACCGAGCACAAAATATTTCAGGCCCGCTTCGCTGCTCCTGGCGTCATCGCGCAGCCAGGCGCAGAGAATGTAAAGCGGGAAGCTGAGCAGTTCCAACGCCACATAGAAGCTGAGCAGATGGTTGGCGGCGGGCAGCAACACCGCTCCCGTGGTGGTGAGCAGCAGCAGCACGGCCAGCTCGGGGCGGCGGCGTTCGCCCACTACGCCAAACCACAGCAACGGCAAGGCCAGCAGCGCCACCAGCGCCACCAGCAAGGCCGCGGTATTGGCAAAGGGGCTGAAGGCGAACAACGCGGGGCCGCCTTCAAAGCTCACAGCCCCGGTGGCGGGGTTGAGCATCAACAGCCCGGCCGCCGCCAACAGCACTTGGGCCGCCAGCAAAAAGGCTACCCACGCTTGGCGGGTAAAGCTGCCAAGCAGCAGCGCTCCGAGCGCACCAAGCGCCAGCACCAGGGTTGGGTCAAGCGGAGCGGGAAGCAGCGGGATCATTGGGGCAGACTTGCGCTTACGGTGGCAATGGGCATGGTGGCGGAAATCACCTGCGTGACGGAAACTGCGGTACCGGTGGTTATGGGCTCAACCACGGGCGGTGTGGCCGGCGCGGGCTGTGCCACCAGCGCCGCCACCGGTTCGCGCCAGAGATCCATCGCCAGGTGCGGTTTGACCCCCAGCAGCGGCACCAAAGCCAAGAGCGGGAGGAAGACCACCCATTCACGCAGGGAAAGGTCGGGCAGCTGGTCGCGGTGTTCGGCGACAAAGCGGCTGGGGCTTTGAAAGAGAATCGCGCGGGTGAAGATGAGCATATAAACGGCGCCGAAAATCACCCCCGTGGTGGCCAGCGCGGTGGCCCAAGGGCTGGCCGGGAAGCTGCCTGCGAGGCCCAAGAATTCGCCCACGAAGCCGTTGGTGCCCGGCAGCGCCACCGCGGCGAGCATCAGCACCACCAGCGCGAAGGCATAGCCGGGCATGAGGGCTGCCAAGCCCCCCAGGTTCTGCATTTCCCGCGTGTGCAGGCGTTCGTAAATCACGCCGATAATCAGGAACAACCCAGCGCTGACGATGCCGTGGTTGAGCATGATGAGGAGCGCGCCGTGCAGCCCCTCCTCGGTGCCGCTGAACAGCCCCATGGTGACAATCCCCATGTGGCTGACCGAACTGTAGGCGATGAGTTTTTTGATATCGGTCTGTACCCAGGCCACCAGCGCGGCGTACACCACGGCAATCGCCCCAGCCCACATGAGGTATGGCCCCAACAGTGCGGTGGCTTCCGGGAATAAGGGCAGGTTAAAGCGTAACAGGCCGTAGGCCCCCAGCTTCAGCAGCACGCCCGCCAGGATCACCGACCCGGCGGTGGGCGCCTGCACGTGGGCATCGGGCAACCAGGTGTGCACCGGCCACATCGGAATTTTGACCGCAAACGCCGCCAAGAAAGCCAGGAACAACGTAACCTGCAACGCGACCGGCAAACCATGGGTGAAGGACACCCATTGGCTAAAGTTGAAGGTGCCCGCTTGGGTGCCCAGATAAAGCCCGGCCACCAGCATCAGCACGCTGCCCGCGAAGGTGTAGAGGAAGAACTTGAGCGCGGCGTAGACACGGTTCTGGCCGCCCCACAGGCCGATGAGCAGGTAGAGTGGAATCAGGCTGGCTTCAAAGAACACATAGAACAGGATGAAATCGGTGGCGACGAACACCCCATTCACCAAACCCGCCAAGCCCAATAGGCAGGCCATGAAGGCGCGCGGGTTCCGGTCTTCCCGCCACGCCGCCAACACCACCAAGGGGGTGAGCAGGTTGTTGAGCAGCAGCAACCCCACCGCGATGCCATCGATGCCCAGCGTAAAATTCACCCCCAAGGCCGGCAGCCAGTTGTAGCTTTCCGCCAGTTGCAAGCCGCTTTGGGCCGGGTTGAAGCCCTGCCACAGCGGCATACAGAGCGCCAAGGTGGCCAAAGCCCCCACCAGCGCCACGGGTTTGCCCCAAGTTTTTGGCACCGCCAGGGTGAGCAACGCGGCGGCGATGGGGGCAAGGATGAGTGTGCTCAGAATCATGACCTAATTTACCCCCCACAACACATAGGCGAAGGCGGCGACCACTGCCAGCAACATGGCCAGCGCGTAGTGGTACAGGTTGCCGCTTTGCAGCTGCCGCAACGACAGACCGGTGCTGAGCACCTCGGCGGTGAGGCGATGCAAGACGCCATCAATCAGGCGGCCATCGCCTTGGCGGTAGAGCTCGTTCGCGAGCGCCCGCAGCGGCCGCTGCCAGAGCAATTCATACAGTTCATCGATGTACCATTTGTTGAAGGAAATGGCGTAAGGGATCGAGAATTCCTGGGCGATTTTCTTCGCCACGGCGCGGTGTTGCGCAAACAGATACCACGCCAAGGTGATACCTAAAATCGCCAGAATCAGCGGGGCAAACTTGGCCACGACGGGCGTGTGGTGGATGTGGTGCAGGCCGCTTTCCGTCCAGTTGTTGATGGCGATGGCGCCCTGCCACCAATCAAGCTCCAGCATGCCTTTCAGCAGGTAGCCGCTGACCACGGCACCGACCGCCAGCGGCAGCATCGGGGCCAGCATAATCCAGGGGCTTTCGTGGGGAGAATGGTTGGTGGTTGATGGTTGATGGTTGATGGTATGGGCTTCATCGTGGTGATGGGCATGATGCGGCTGGCCTTCAAAGCTGTAGAACAGGATGCGGAAGCCATAGATGGCGGTGAGGAAGGCCCCAAGGGTACCGACCGCATAGAGCCCCCAACCGATGCCATCCGGCGCCATGAAAGCACTTTCCAAAATCCCATCCTTGCTGAAGAACCCGGCAAAGGGGGGAATCCCCGCCAGCGCGAGGCTACCCAGCCACATCAGGACGTAGGTGACCATCAGCGGCTTACGCAGGCCGCCCAATTTGAAAATATCCTGTTCGTGGTGCGCGGCGTGAATCACGCTGCCCGCGCCCAAGAACAGCAGGGCCTTGAAGAAGGCGTGGGTGGTGAGGTGGAACATCGCCGCCGGGTAGGCGCTGACCCCAATCGCAAAGAACATGTAACCCAACTGGCTGCAGGTGCTGTACGCGATGACGCGTTTGATATCGGTTTGGGTGAGCCCCACCGTGGCGGCAAACAAGGCGGTGAGCGCCCCGACCCACCCCACAAGGTGCAGAATCTCGGGCGTGGCTTCATAGAGCGGGCTCAGGCGGCAAAGCAGGAATACGCCGGCTGTGACCATTGTGGCGGCGTGAATCAGCGCGCTGACTGGCGTGGGGCCTTCCATGGCATCGGGCAGCCAGGTGTGTAGGCCAAACTGGGCGCTTTTGCCCATCGCGCCGATGAACAGCAGCAGGGCGATGAGGTTAAGGGTTAACTGATGCTCGGTTGCCAGTTCGGCGACGCGGGGCAGGAATTCTGCATAGGTCAGGCTGCCGAAGGTGGCGAGCAGCAGGAACAGGCCCACCAGCATCGCGGCATCGGCCACGCGGTTCACCACAAAGGCCTTGATGGCCGCCGCATTGGCGGATGGCTTGTGGTACCAGAAGTTAATCAGCAAATAGCTGCACACTCCCACCCCTTCCCAGCCCAAAAACATCTGCAGCAGGTTGGGGGCGGTCACGAGCATCAGCATTGCGAAGGTGAAGAGCGAGAGGTAAATGAAGAAACGGCGGCGGGATGGGTCTTCCGCCATATAGCCCACGCTGTAGACGTGCACGCAGGCGGAAACGGTGGTCACGACAATCAGCATGGTGGCGCTCAAGCGGTCGATCAGCACACCGAAATCGACCTGCCAGCCGCCCACCTGCAACCATTCCAACCACACGGTTTGGCTGGGTTGCACGGTGCCATCCAGCAGGCCCACAAAGATGAGCCAGCTGCACGCGGCGGCGGCCAGCACGCCGCCCGTGGTGGTGAGCATGGCAAAGCCATCGGCCCAGTTTTTTAAAGCCTGGCCTTTCAGCACACCGTAGCTGGCCGCCCCCAACAACGCGCCGAGCAAGGGCAGCAGCACCGCCAAGGTGGGCAATAGGTGGCCGAAGGTGGTCATCACAGGCTGATGTCTTCCGTTCCAGGGGGTGGCGTGGCCGGTAAATTTTGCCACACCGGCGCGAAATGATTCACCAGATAACTGAGCAGGTGCGGCAGGGTATCCCATGCCCACAACAGCAGGGCAATGGCCAACCAAGCAAATAGGAAGAGACTCAAGAGGCCGCCCAACAGCAGCAGCCACCACCAGCGTTTCAGGAAGGTTAGCAACCCGGGCAGCAACCGGGGGCCATGCACCAGGGCCGCTTTCAACGCCTGCTTTTTCATTACAAACGCCCTCCGGCGGTTTCGTCGTCAATCCAGCGCAGGTAAGCGGAGTTGCCGCCCACGATTTCCACCACCGTAATCTGCGGGGTTTTGTAGGAGTGGTTGTTGAGGATGTAGGCTTTCAAGGCCTCCACCAGCGCCGCGCGGGTTTTGAATTTCACTTCAACCTCGTGGGCATTTTCCAGCTTGCCCAGCCACCAGTAATCGCTCTGGATGGGCGTACGTTGGGCGCAGGCCGCCAAACGGGATTCCAACACGCCCCGAATGAGCTTTTCGGCCTCAGCCGGGCTGCCAAAGGTGGTGGTGACGAGGGCGTATTGCATGACCATATGAATCCAATTTAGCCCTTCATCAGGTCGGCGGCATCGATTTCAATCGTGCCGCGGTTACGGAAGAACAACGTCACAATGGCCAGGCCAATCGCCAGTTCAGCAGCGGCGACGGTGAGGATGAAGAAGCTGAAAATCTGCCCGCCCAAATCGGCGCGGAAATAGGCGGTTCCCACCAGATTGAGGCTGACGGCCAGCAGCACCAGTTCCAGGCACATCAGGATGGCGATGATGTTGCGGCGGTTCAGCACCATCCCGGCCACGCCGAGCGAGAGCAGCAGGCTGCTGAGGGTGAGGACGTGCGCGAGGGTGATGTTGAGCATGGCTATTGGTTGTTAGTTGATGGTTGTAAGCAAATCATGGTCTAGCGCTTTTTCTCAACGCCTTTGCCCACCCAGTGGTCGGGGTAGGCCCCCTTCCCCGTGGCGGGGTTGGTGAGCACCACGGCCTCACTGCGCTTGCGGGTGACTTGCGCTGTCACATCCTGGCGTTTGATGTCGCGGCGTGGGCGGTGGGTGAGGCCGATGGCGCCGACCATCGCGACCAGCAGCAACAGCCCGGCAATTTGGAATGGCACGGCGTATTGCGTAAACAGCACCTGCCCCAGGGCCACGACGTTTTGGGGTGCCTCGGGGTTTACGACGGGCGTGCCGACGTTCAGCGCGGTGCCCTGCACGGCCAAAATCAACAGCGTGGCCAAGCCGCCGACCGTGACCAGCCCCAGCGGCAAATAGGGCGCCCAGCCTTCGCGGAGCGCAGCAAAATCGATGTCGATCGTCATCAGCACAAAGAGGAACATCACCGCCACCGCGCCGACATAGACCATGATGAGCAGCAGGCCCAGGAACTCGGCGCCGAGCAGAATGAACAGCCCGCTGCCGTTCAGGAACGCCAGCAGCATGCCCAAGATGCCGACCATCGGGTTTTTGCCCAAAGCCACCAACGCCCCACCGGCCAGGATGCCGGCGCTGAAGAGGAGGAAGAGGAGGTCGGGGATCATGCGAGATTCGAATGTTCGATGGTCGATGGTCGATGTTGGTAAGATAAAATCACTACCGGTACTCCCCATCACGCTTGAGGCGTTCGGCCAGGGTGGGCTCGAGGCGGTCGCCGTTAGCCAGCAGGCGATTTTTATCGTACACCAAGGTTTTGCGGTCTTCGGCGGCAAATTCCATGTTCGGGCCTTCCACGATGGCATCGACCGGGCAGGCCTCTTCGCACAGGCCGCAGTAGATGCACTTCACCATGTCAATATCGTAGCGGGTGGTGCGGCGGGAGCCGTCGGCGCGGGGCTCGGCTTCAATGGTGATGGCCTGGGCGGGGCATACGGCCTCGCACAGCTTGCAGGCGATGCAGCGTTCTTCGCCGTTCGGGTAGCGGCGCAGCGCGTGTTCGCCGCGGAAGCGCGGGGAAATGGGAGTGGCCTCGTAAGGATAAAGAATCGTGAACTTCTTGGCGAACAGTTGGCGCAGGGTTAGGCCGAGGCCGCTCACCATATCGGTGAGCAGAAAGGCTTTGAGCGTGGTGAAGAGGTTCTTCATTTTACAAACGTCTTTAGCATCTTCCAGACGGGAATTGTAGTCACTCCATCGCGAAACGTGTGAGTTGCGGCAGCAACTGTGGCAAAGCCCATCGCTTCATAGAACGGTTTGGCGGTGATGGTGGATTCGAGCTGCCAGGCGGTGGCGTTGGTTTTGGCGCGGTAATCCTGTTCTAGAACTTCAAACAACCTGCGGCCAACCCCTTGACCAACATACTCGGGATGCAAATAAAAGCCACTTAGCTCCTGTTTTTCCCAAGCGGCAAAACCAATGATTTGGTCATTTTGCTCAGCAACCCAAAAAGTTTCGCCCTGTTGACTGTTGCGTAGGTATTTTTCTGGTTTCTTCACCGCCCATTTTACGATCGCCTCGGCGGGATAATCGCGGCTGCATAACTGCAGAATGGACTGACTGTGCGCAAAAGCCATGCCCAATTCGTCACCGGGCTGGTAAGGGCGGATGATGGCGGTCACGCCAAATTCCCCCAGAGCTTCACCGCCGTTGCGGTTAAAATGAGCCACCCTAAGCTGAGCGGCAGGAACACCTTCCAGCCCAGGCGCATCAGTTGGTCGTAGCGGTAGCGGGGCAGCGTGCCGCGCACCCAAATCATGAAGAACAGGATGAGCAGGATTTTGGCGGCGAGCCAGAAGACGCCCGGCACCATGTTCAGCGGCGCGATGTCGAACGGGGGCAGCCAGCCTCCCAGGAACAGCACGGCGGTGAAGGCGCTCATGGTGATCATCGCGATGTACTCGCCCAAGAAGAACATACCGAACCCCATGGAGGAATACTCGGTGTTGTAGCCGGCCACCAGCTCGGCTTCGGCTTCGGGGAGATCGAACGGGTGGCGGTTGCACTCGGCGAGAATGGACACCAGGAACATAATAAAAGCCGGAAAGGCCGGGATGAAAAACCATAGGCCCTGTTGGGCTTCCACAATCTTGGTGAGGTTCATGCTGCCCGCCAGCAGAATGACCGAGAGCACGATGAGGCCTAAGCTCACTTCATAACTCACCATCTGTGCGCCACTGCGGACCGCGCCCAGGAACGGGTATTTGCTGTTGCTAGCCCAGCCTGCCAACAGGATGCCATACACGCCCAAACTGCTGACCGCCAGAATGTAGAGCACGCCTAAGTTGATATCGGCCACGACCATGTTGGCGCCGCCCAAAGCCGCTGGCGCCGGGCCAAGCGGAATGACGGCCCAAGCCAGCAGCGCAGGGACAAACACCATGATGGGAGCCAGCACGAACATCAGGGTGTTGGCCCTGGCGGGCAGGAACAGTTCCTTGGTCATCAGCTTGATGGCATCGGCGAACGGCTGCAGCAGGCCGAACGGCCCCACGTACATCGGCCCGTGGCGCAGGTGCAGCCAGCCCAGGATTTTACGCTCGAACCAGGTCAGCATCGCCATGCCGATGAGGACGGGTACAGCAATCGCCAGAATCCCCGCCAACGTGAACAGCAGCCACCAACCGTGTTCCGGCGTGGCCAAGGCAGTGAGGTAAGCGTGCAGAAGTTCCATTACGCCACCTTTTTGCCTTGGGCTTGAATGTGGGCGGTGCCTTGCTCGGCCTGCATCCGGTGCATCCAGGCGCTTTGTTGCAGGTAGGTGGTGCGCAGGTAGTAGGCGGGGATGGCCTCGGTGAACTTTTTGGTGAGCAGTTTGCCGGTGGTTTTGGGCAGAGTAAGCGGTTGGGCTTGCGGTTGGTTGCGCTGGGCGGGCGCAAATGCCGGATGCGCGGCGGCCAG
The DNA here is from genome assembly GCA_020249005.1 of Alphaproteobacteria bacterium. Classification (GTDB taxonomy): domain Bacteria; phylum Pseudomonadota; class Alphaproteobacteria; order UBA2136; family UBA6156; genus JADCGN01. Next base: position 16,064 of record JADCGN010000053.1, on the reverse strand, counting down.
GTACTCACGCAGTTGGGCCAGCGTGTTCCAGGGCAAGGTGGCCCCCAGGTCTTCAGAAAGCGCGCGGTAGATTTTCCAGGTTTCCTTGGCTTGCAACGGCGGCGCGCAGGCGGCCTGGGCTTCCTGCACGCGGGCTTCGGCGTTCATGAACAGGCCGGGCGCTTCGGCCCAGGCGGCGGCGGGGAGGCAGACTTCGGCGGCCTTGGCAGCTCTGGTGTGGTGGGTGCCGACGTAGATGACACTCCCCTCGCCTGCCTTAAGTTCCTCGGCCGTCAGCGTGTCATCGCCGTGCAGCCAGAGGGCGGCCAGCTTGCCACTCTGCCACTGCTTCGCGAGGTCGGCGGCACTCGCGGTCAGGCCCATGGCTTGGGCGGTGATGCGGCCGCAGGATTCTTCCAGCACATGCACGGTGCCGCGTTGGCTGGCGGCGGCCAGCAGCGCGGCGGCGTCGGAACGGTTCAGCGCTTGGGCGCCGACGATAATGTGCAGGGGTTTGTCGGATTTGAAGTCTTCCAGCGCGGCGACGGTATCGCCCAGATGGGTGTGGCGGTAGGTGAGGTCGGCCACGGCGCCTACACTGTAGACTTTCAGGCCGCGCTTTAGCACGCCGCGGCGCAGACGCACGTTCAGCAGCGGGGCTTCGCGGCGCGGGTTGCAGCCCAGCAACAGCACGGCTTCGGCCTTGTCAAACTCCTTCAGCAGCATGCCCAGCGTGAAGGGTAAGCCCCCTTCCCGGCCCGTTGGCAGCGCGGTTACGTAGTCGGTCTTCAGCACCTGCGCAGCAAACTGTTGCAGGCTGAAGGCGGTTTCGGCGCTGGTCTGGTCGCCGGCCACCACCCCAACTTTACCCTCGGCCTTGGCGAGGATGTTCTGCACGGCGGCAAAGGCTTCCGGCCAGCTGGCAGGCTGGCCGTGGATGAGCGGCGTGGTGAGGCGATTGGCGCTCAGCGCGTCGTAGCTGAAGCGGGCGATGTCGGTCAGCCATTCTTCGTTGATCGCATCGTTCTCCTGCGGCAGCACCCGCATCACCTGGCCCGCGCGGGTATCCACAAACACCGGGGCGCTGATGGCATCCAGTACGTCCACGCTGCTGGCCCGCTTCAGCTCCCACGGCCGAGCGGTGTAGGCGTAGGGGCGGCTGGTGAGCGCACCCACGGGGCAAAGGTCGATCATGTTGCCCGCCAGTTCCGATTGCAGCGCTTGCTCGACGTACGTGCCGATTTGCATCTGCTCGCCGCGGCCAGTGGCGCCGAATTCTTCCACGCCCGCAATTTCGGTGGCGAAGCGCACGCAGCGCGTGCAGTGGATGCAGCGCGTCATCACGGTTTTGATTTTGCTGCCGATGTCCTTGTCATCCACCGCGCGCTTCATTTCTTCAAAATGCGAACGGTCGCTGCCATACGCCACCGCCTGGTCTTGCAGGCCGCATTCGCCGCCTTGGTCGCAGATGGGGCAATCGAGCGGGTGGTTGGCCAGCAGCAGCTCCATGGTGCCCTTGCGGGCCTCGATGGTGATCTGGCTTTGGGTGTTGACCTTCATGCCCTCGGCCACCGGCCAGTGACAGCTGGCCACAGGCTTGGGCGCGCCCACCACTTCCACCAGGCACATGCGGCAGTTGCCCGCGATGGAGAGGCGCTCGTGGTAGCAAAAGTGCGGAATTTCCTTTTCGGCCTGGGTGCAGGCCTGCATCACGGTAAAGGTGCGCGGCACGATGTGGTGCACGCCATCAATCACCACGTTCACCATGCCCTCGGGGGCGGGGGGGAATTCGGGGGCTTTTTGGGTAGGGGCGGTGGTCATTGTTCAATTACAACAAACTGGGTTTCTCTCAACTTCAAAATTGGTGCTGGTAGTGTAATGTTTTTGTGCTGGTTGGCATATTCTGGGGCACCGTAATGCACAACCATGCTCATAGGGAGTAGGCCTAGCCCCTTACCTTGAGAGCTCTTTCCAAGCCATTCTTTACCCAAAATATTCATACCAGCAGATGAACCCGCCACCACGTTACATTGCTGCAGAAGGTTTTTTAAATTTTTATATCTTTTAAGCTCGTCCATCAGCTTAAGCGTTGTGCCTCCGGCGAAATAAATCATGTCTGCTTTGGCCAGTTGCTGCTCAAATTTCTGAGGTTCAGCGAAAATACACTCAATCTTATGTTTTACAGACCGTAAGATTTTTCTTTTATCAGATAGAAATTTTTTCTTTTTCCGAGTTTCATCTGAAGCAAAGTAACATCCTAGCCAAATGCCGTTCTTTTTTACACGGCTAGCCATTTCAACATAAAAATCGCGATTATTGCTGCATTGCTTGCTTGTTAAGCCACCGTGCAAAAGGAAAGTTGTCATCACTGCCCCCCCGCCCGAATCCGCGCTTCAAACAACCCCCGGAAGTGCTTCAACGTCCCCTGCACTGGCCACATGGCGCCGTCGGCGAAGGCGCAGATGGTGCGGCCTTCGATTTTTTTGGTGAGGGCCTGCAGTTGGTCGAGTTCATCCACGCTCCCCTCGCCGCGGCTTAGGCGTTCCATCAGGCGGTACACCCAGCCCACGCCTTCGCGGCATGGCGTGCATTGGCCGCAGGATTCATGCTTATAAAAGGCCGCAATGCGGGTCATCACGCGCAGCAGGTCTACGTCCTTGTTCATCACCACCACCGCGGCGGTGCCTAAGCCCGTGCCTTCGGCCTTGAGGGCGTCGAAATCCATCAGCACGCGGCTGGCCTGCTCGGGGTTAAGCATGGGCGTACTGGAGCCACCGGGGATGATGGCCTGCAGGTTGTCCCAACCGCCGATGACGCCGCCGCAGTAGTCGTCAATCAGTTCGCGCAGCGGGATACTCATCGGCGCTTCCACGTTGCCGGGCTTATTCACGCTGCCGGAGATGCTGAAAATTTTCGTGCCGTGGTTATTGGGGCGGCCGTGACGCGTCCACCATTCCAGCGGCTTTTTGAGGATGACGGCCGCCTGGGCAATGGTTTCCACGTTGTTGATGGTGGTGGGGCAGCCATACAAACCAAACCCCGCAGGGAACGGCGGCTTCAAGCGCGGCTGGCCTTTTTTGCCTTCTAAACTCTCCAGCAACGCCGTCTCCTCACCGCAAATGTAGGCACCCGCGCCGAGGTGCACGTGCAGCTCCACATCCACGCCCGTGCCGAGAATATTCTTGCCCACAAACCCAGCCTTGCGGGCTTCCTCAATCGCCTGCACGAGGCGGCTGGATTCATCGTAGTACTCGCCGCGCACATAAATGTAGCCCACTTTGGCGTTCAGCACATAGCAGCCCACCACCATGCCCTCCACCAGGGTGTGCGGGTCGTAGCGGAGAATGTCGCGATCCTTGCAGGTGCCGGGCTCGCCTTCATCGGCGTTGCAGACCAGGTAGCTGGGTTTGCTTAAGGGCTTTTCCGGCGTGGGTTGGGGCATGAAGCTCCACTTCATCCCGGTGGGGAAGCCCGCGCCGCCGCGGCCGCGCAGCGCGCTATCTTTCAGCTTTTGGATGTGGGCGGCGGGCGGCGTGGTGAGCAGCTCTTTCAGCCCCTCGTAGCCACCGCGGGCGCGGTAGCCTTTGATGCCCCAATCGCCCTGCCCGTGCAGGTTGGGGAAGCAGAGGTCTTGGGCGGTGAGCTTAGGCATGATTTATTCGTAAATCGATGTTTGATGTTCGATTTTCGTAACCACAAAATGCTTCTCACAGGCGAAATTTAAAGCCCCTGCCCAATCAATACCAACATCGAACATCGAACATACCAACATCGTTTTACTCCGCATACTTCGTTGGGGTGATGGGGTCGGAGGCGGCGGGCGGGGTATCCACCAGCTTAGCGAGCGCCGCTTCATCGTCTTTCTGCAGGGCACGGATGAGCGCGCGGGTTTTGGCCGCATCCAGGTTGGTCACGTAGTGCATCGCGCCGTCGGCTTCGCTCAGTTGCAGCATCGGCGCGGCCACACAGGCGCCGAGGCATTCCACTTCCGTCACCGTAAATTTGCCGTCGGCGCTGGTTTGGCCGGGCTTGAGGTGGAGTTCTTCCTCAATCACTTGCAAAATACCGTCGCTGCCGCGAATCAGGCAGCTGCAGTTGCCGCACACCTGCAGGTGGTGCTGGCCCACGGGCTTCAGGTTAAACATGGTGTAGAAGCTCGCCACTTCGTAGACGCGGATGTAGGGCAGATCCAACGTTTCGGCCACCAGCTGCATGGCGTCCACACTCAGCCAGCCGCCAAAGCGGCGTTGCGCCAGGTGGAGCAGTGGAATCAGCGCGCTGCGGGATCTTTCTGCCGGGTAGCGTGTGAGGAGCTGCGCGATGGTGGTTTCATCGGCCTTGCTCCATGCCAGTTTCAGCCCCAGGGCCTTGGGGGTTTGGCCGGTGCTTTGTTGGCTGTTGATGCGAATGGTCGGCATACTTGGGGCTTTGGGCTGCGCTTGTTGTTCCGCCCGCTATTCACGCCCTTTTAAGGTGAATGTAAAGCCCTTGAAGGATTTTTTGCGCAGCATATGGCGCACCACGGCCACTTGGAGTGCCACCGAAAGCGTCAAAGTCAGCCCCATGATGATGGCTTGCTGCAACGCGCCTACCCCCCCGCCCACCAGGGAAAAGAAGAAGGCCAGGAACAATTGTAGGATAATCGTGGCCGGAATGACGACCACCATGGTGCGCCAGAACTGCGCCCACCAGAAGCGGAGCGATAGATCCCAATCACTTGGCCCAGCCTCGGCAACCACCGGCGCGGGCTTGGGTGCGGGCGGCGGCGCCACATAGCGCGGGGTGGCTTCGGGCAGCGGTTTAAAGCTGCTTGCGGCCTTGCTGGTAGGCTTTTTGGCGGTGGCTTTGGTGGGCTTTTTGGCAATGGCCATGGGGGTAATCCTTCTCGTTTGCTTCACAATATTTAACCATGATATTGTAAGGTTGCAAATACCAGGTGAAGCCGTGTCGGGCATGGAAGGCGGCAGCGGCAGGAACGGTAATCAGGAACACCTGGCTGTACCCCTGCAGGGCTGCTTGATGCAGCAAATGGGTGGTGAGCAACTTTCCGTAACCCTGCCCACGATGGGCGCGTAGCACGTACAGATCTGTCAAACGTGGGGTAAATCCAATAAAATCGGGCTCCTGAAAGTTGAGCGCACCCATGGCTACAGCGGTATCGCCCACCAACACCACCCAGCACTGTATGGCCGGGATAGGCGCCAGCTTATACGTACGGCCCCAAAAGTTTAAGTATTCAAGGTAACTGGCGTGGCTCTGGCCGGAAGTATTCCAGTGTTGCCAGCTTTCGTGCAGTAAGACGCGTAAGTGAAGCCCTGAGGCGTCGGTGATTGGTTTCAGCTGATATAGCGGGGGCATTCCTACCGGTCAATTTCCCCAAACACAATATCCTGCGTGCCGATGATGGCGGTGACGTCGGCCAGGAGGTGACCGCGGGACATGAAATCCAGCCCCTGCAGGTGCGCGTAGCCGGGGGCACGAATTTTGGCGCGCCAAGGCTTGGGGCCGCCTTCGCTCACCAAGTACACGCCCATCTCGCCCTTGGGGGCTTCGATGGCGGCGTAGACTTCGCCGGCCGGGACGTGGAAGCCCTCGGTGAAGTACTTGAAGTGGTGAATCAGCGCTTCCATGCTGTCCTTCATCTCGCCGCGGCTGGGCGGGGAGATTTTGTAGTTTTCAATTTTAATTGGTAATCCGGCCAGGTCGCCCTCGAGGCGCTCCAGGCACTGCGTGATGAGCTTGCAGCTCTCGTACATTTCGGCCATGCGGCAGAGGTAGCGGTCGTAGCTGTCGCCGTTTTTGCCCACGGGGATGTTGAATTCAAGCTGGTCGTAGCATTCGTAGGGCTGGGATTTGCGCAGATCCCAGGCAATCCCGCTGCCGCGCAGCATCGCGCCGCTGAAGCCCCAGGCTTGGGCTTCTTCGGGCGTGACCACGCCGATGCCGACCGTGCGCTGCTTCCAGATGCGGTTTTCATCGAGCAGGCCTTCCAGCAGCGGCATCACGTTCTTCGCAAAATTGTCGTTCCACTTGCCGATTTTGCGGGTCAGGCCCTGGGGCAGGTCGCGGTTCACGCCGCCGGGGCGGAAGTAATTGGCGTGCATGCGCGCGCCGCTCACTTCCTCGTAAAAATCCATGGTGAACTCGCGTTCTTTGAAGGCGTAGAGGAACACCGCCATCGCGCCGACATCCAGCGCGTGGCAGCCCACCCACAGCAGGTGGTTGGCGATGCGGGTAATTTCACTGAACAGTACGCGGATGTACTGCGCGCGCAGCGGCAGGCCGATGCCCAGCAGCTTTTCGGTGGCGAGGCACCAGACGTGCTCTTGGCACATCATGCTGACGTAATCGAGCCGATCAAAGTACGGCAGCGCCTGAATGTAGGTCTTGTGCTCGATCAGCTTTTCGGTGCCGCGATGCAACAGCCCGATGTGCGGGTCGGCCTTGGTCACCACTTCGCCGTCCAGCTCCAGCACCAGGCGCAGCACGCCGTGGGCACTGGGGTGCTGGGGGCCGAAGTTGAGCGTAAAGGGCTGCGCCTCGATGTTCGATTGTCGATTTTCGATGGTCGTATGCTGCGCCAGGGCGGCCTGGGCGCGTTCCAGGGTTTCGCCTAAGCTTAGCTCAACCGTGCGTTTGGCAGGTACGGTGGCCATTACTGGAACTCCTCCCGCTTGAATTCGTTATCGGTTTCGGCCAGGTGCGCATTGCCCGTCATGCCGCGCCATTCGCTCACTTTGTCAAAGTGGCGGAACTCTTGCGGCAGGTCGACCGGCTTGTAGGCCACGCGTTGTTGGGCGGCGTCGTAGTACACTTCGGTAAAGCCGTTGAGCGGGAAATCCTTGCGCAGCGGGTGGCCGATGAAGTCGTAGTCGGTGAGAATCCGGCGCAGGTCGGGGTGGCCGGTAAACACGATGCCGTACATGTCGTACGTTTCGCGCTCATACCAGTTGGCGGCAGGCCAGAGGGGCACCACGCTGGGCACGCCCTGCCCTTCGGTGACATAAGTTTTAACGCGGACGCGGAGGTTTTGGGTGACTGAGAGCAGATGGTACACCACCGCAAAGCGCGCGGGTTGGGCTGGGGTGAAGCCGAGGTAATCCACGCCCGCCACATCCATCAGTTGGCTGAATTTGAGGCCTTCGGCATATTTCAGCCAGGCCAAGGCGGCGGCCACGTCGGCGGCCGGAACCGTCAGCTGAACCTCATGCTGCGGCGTAATTTCCACCGTGGCGCGCGGGAGGGCAATCCGGCACAATTCGGCACAGCGTTCCAAGTCGGCGCGCTTGAGGTGGGTATCGATGTGCGGTTGGGCGGTCATGGAAGCGCTTAATCGATGTGCATTTCAAGCGGCGAATACGGGCGCTGTTCACCCGGGGCGTAGGCGTATTGCGGTTGCTCGGTGCGGCGCCCGGCTTCGCCGAACACCGGCAGGCGTTTGATTTTGCGTTGCAGTTGCAGGATGCCGTACACCAGCGCTTCGGCGGTGGGCGGGCAACCAGGTACGTAAATATCCACCGGCACGATGCGGTCGGCGCCGCGTACCACCGCGTAACTGTGGTGATAATACCCCCCGCCATTGGCGCAGCTGCCCATGGAAAGCACGTAGCGCGGTTCGGGCATTTGCTCGTACAGGCGGCGCAGCGCCGGGGCCATTTTGTTAGTGAGCGTGCCCGCAATAATCATCAGATCGCTCTGGCGCGGGCTGGGGCGGAACATGGTGCCGAAGCGGTCAAGGTCATACCGTGCCGCCGCGCTGTGCATCATTTCCACCGCGCAGCAGGCCAGGCCAAAGGTCATCGGCCAGAGGCTCCCGGCGCGCGCCCAGTTCACCACGTCTTCCACGGTGGTGAGCAGAAAGCCGTTGTCGCGGAGCTCGCGATTCACGTTCTCCATGCCCTGTTGCTGGATGGCGGTGGGGTCGTTCGTTACTCCCATTCCAGCGCTCCTTCTTGCCATTCGTAAATAAAGCCGAGCGTCAGCACGGTCAGGAACACCAGCATACTCGCAAAACCGAACCAGGAGATTTGTTCAATCACCATCGCCCAGGGGAAGAGGAAGGCGACTTCCAGGTCGAACACGATGAACAGAATCGCCACCAGGTAGAACTGCACGTTGAAGGTGCGGCGGGCGCTGTCGAAGGGCTCGAAACCCGATTCGTAGGGCGCCAGCTTGGCTTTGGTTTTGCGCAGCGGCGCCAGCAAGTACGGCACGGCCAGCAGCAGTGCGGCGATACCCACCGCGACGGCGGCAAAGAGCAGGATGGGGAGGTATTCTTGCATTTTAGGCAACCCTAAACCCAGCCTCGGAAAATGGAAAGAGGAAAAGGGAAAAAGTCCGATGGCCGATGCGTCTACGGCACAGAGTAACTGCGCCCTCTCCTTTTTCCATTTTCCCTATTCCAGCTTCCTAACCAACGTACATCCCACCATTAACATGCAAAGTCGTGCCGGTAACATACCCCGCCTCCTTACTGGCCAGAAACGCCACGGCGTTGGCGATGTCGGCGGCTTCCCCAAAACGCTGGGCCGGAATTTGCTTCACAAAGCCTTCTTTAATCGCTTCGGGGATTTTGGCGGTCATGTCGGTATTGATAAACCCCGGCGCGATGGCATTCACCGTCACGCCCTTGCGCGCGGCTTCCTTGGCGAGCGCCTTGGTGAAGCCGCCAATCGCCGCCTTGCTGGTGATGTAGTTGGTTTGGCCGACGTTCCCCATGTGGGCCACGATGGAGGTGAGGTTGATGATGCGGCCAAACTCGTGCTTCTGCATGGCGGGCAGCAGGGCGCGGGAAAGCTCCACCACGCGCTGGACGTTGACGGTCAGCACCTCATCCCAGGCCTCTTCGCTAAGGCGCACGAACAGGCCATCGCGGGTAATGCCAGCGTTGTTGACCAAAATGTCGATGCGGCCGTCGGCAGCGGCCAGGGCTTCCTCGGCCAATTTGGCAGCACTGCCCGCTTCCAACAGGTTGGCCACCACGCCGTGGCAGCCCAGGGCCTTCGCGGCACTTTCCACCGTGGTTTCGCTGCTGCCGTGAATGATGACGGTGGCGCCCAGCGCTTGCAGGCGTTCGGCGGTGGCGCGGCCGATGCCGCGGCTGCCGCCGGTTACCAAGGCGGTCAGGCCAGTCAGGTTTGCAAAGGTCATGAGGGTTTCTCCTTGTTGGCCGGAAACTGCCGCGAAGGATGGACGGCGTCAAACCCACTGCCAATGCAAAAGGCGGCCGTGTGGGCCGCCTTTATGGTTGGATGAAGCCGCCTAGAGGCTGCTCAAATCCACCTTCACGCCCGGCGTCATGGTGCCGGAGATGGTGAGGCGCAGCATGTAGTTGCCCTTGGCGCCGCTGGGCTTGGCCGCCTTGACGGCCGCCACCAGGGCTTGCAGGTTTTCGGCCAGCTTTTTGTCGCCGAAGCTGCGCTTGCCGATCCCTGCGTGCAGGATCCCGGCCTTTTCCACCTTGAACTCGATCTGGCCGCCTTTCAGCGCCTTCACCGCTTGGGCCACGTTGGGCGTCACGGTACCGAGTTTCGGGTTCGGCATCAGGCCCTTGGGGCCCAGGATGCGCGCCACTTTCCCGAGCGCGGGCATCATGTCCGGCGTTGCCACCAGCTTGTCGAAGTTGATGGTGCCCGCTTCAATGGCGGCGATCAGGTCGGCTTCACCGGCCACATCAGCACCGGCGGCTTTGGCGTCGGCGATGTCGCTCGGCTTCTTGGCCGCCACGGCCACGCGCACGGTTTTGCCGGTGCCGTGGGGCAAGGCCACCACGCCGCGGACCATTTGGTCATTGTATTTGGGGTCCACACCCAGCTTCAGCGCCACATCCAAGGTTTCATCGAACTTGACTTTGGGCATTTGGGCAATCAGCTGCAGGGCCTCGGTGAGGCTGTAGAGCTTTTGCTTGTCGTAGGCCGGAATGACCTTCTTGGCCTTGCTTTCGGGCTTGCCGGTCGATTTTTTCGCCTTGGGGGCAGCAGTCTTGGTCGCCATCGTCGTGCTCCTCCTTAGTCGATTACGGTCAGGCCCATGGAACGGGCGCTGCCTTCGATAATCTTCATGGCTTGCTCAACGGTGTTGGCGTTGAGGTCAGCCATCTTGGCTTCGGCGATTTTCTTCACCTCGGCGCGCTTCACCTTGCCCACCGGGACATTGGGGGTTTTGGCGCCCTTTTGCAGTTTGGCGGCCTGCAGCAGGTACCAACTAGCGGGCGGGGTCTTCAGCTCGAAGGTAAAGGTCCGGTCGGCGTAGGCGGTGATGATCACCGGCACGGGCGTGCCTGGAGCAAACTTGGGGGCCTGCGTGGCCGCGTTGAAGGCCTTGCAGAATTCCATGATGTTGAGACCCTTCTGACCAAGCGCGGGGCCCACCGGCGGGGCGGGGTTGGCTTGGCCGCTGGGCACTTGCAGCTTAATAAAGCCGACAATTTTCTTTGCCATAACAGCAGCTTTCTCGTTGTTTCGAACTCCTACCCAGGCCCGATGTTGCGCGGGGGGCAGTGGGTGCCGTTTGGCACCAATGGGTGGGAAAGTCAAGCGCTTAAAGCACGGGCACTTGGCTGGTATTGGGGGCGGCTTCCTTATAATACTGCCACAAAAGAAAGCGTAAGGCGCATGAACACCCTGTTGATTGCTCTGGCCGAAGGCTGGCGTTACCGCCGCAGCGTGGGCTTACCGGCCCTGTTTGGCGCGTTGTTGGCCGGGTGGCTAGCCTTTACCAACCCGCCTCAATACACCGGCCGGGTGTTGCTGCAGCTGCAGGCCGATGCGGCGCGGGCCCCCCTGCTCCAGCGGATCAGCGCCCCCGGCCACCGGCAGGCGCTGTGGGCGGCGCTGACCGCCCCGGACGTGCTGGCCGACAGCGCCCCCAATGCCCGTCCGCCGCTGACCCCAGCTCAAATTACTTTAAGAATAGAAAACAATTATTTGTTAGAAATTGGTATTCGTGCAAAAAGCCCAATAGGCTTGGCACAAATGACTGAGACGCTCGGATACAATTTCATTCAGGCTTTATTGGCGCCCGAGCGGATGAGAGTGGAGCAGTTGTTAAGTGAAGCGCAGGCTGATTTGGTAACACTTGATGCACTCCCTGCTCCGCTTAATCCAGTTCAAAGTGAAATGCGTAGTCGTAGCCTTGCTGCCGTTGCTCAGTACCAGAGTGACTTAAGGATGCTCAATTCTGCGTTTGGCCAACAGGGCAGCCAAGCCTTGCTGTGGTTTGCTGATGCTCAGGGCGCGCGGGTGGAGGAGCCGCTGCAAGGGCCAACCCGTTGGGTGCTGTGGGTGTTGAGTGGCGCTTTGGTGGGGGGTGGTTTGGCGTGGTTGGCCCACCATACCCGCCGCCGCTGGAGCCCCACCGTGGAGACGGTGGCCGAAGCCCAAGCCTTGACGGGTTTAACCGTGGTCGGGCAATTGCCATGGCTGAATGATCTGGCGCTGGGACCCAACGGCAGCGTGGTGAATGCCGGGGGTAAGGCCTTGGCGCCAGCCAATTTTAGCGAAATTTCCCGCCTGGGCCGCGCGGTGCTGCGCAACTTGCGCGGGCCGCTGGTGGTGGTGGGGCCGCTGGGGGGCGAAGGTGCCTCCACCTTGGCGCTGTTGCTGGCTGAAAAGGCGGCGCACGACGGCAAGCAGGCGATTGTGGCCGACCTTAACCTACGTGACCGCACCTTGAGCGAGCGCCTGTTGTTGGGCGACGGCACCTGGGCCCTCCCCACCGGCAAGGGGGCGTGGAACGCATTGCGCCCGGTGGGGCAACAGCCGCTCAAAGCCCTGGCGGCCCCACGCCACAGCGCCACCTTGCAAAGCTTGGCCGAACAGGGCGGGCTGCCTGCCTTGCTCGACGTGCTGGGCCACCAGGCTGATACGGTGGTGATTGATGCCTCCCCCTTGGCCGCCACCAACCGCGGCAACATCGATGCCGTGACGCTGGCCACCCATGCCGGGCGGGTGGTGCTGGTGGCAGATGCCGGCCGTACCCCGCAGCATGTGCTGAAGCAGGCGGCCGACCAACTGCTGCTGGCCGGCGCGCCGATTCAAGGCGTGGTGCTGAACCTGCGGCACCAGCCTTCCCGCCGCCAGCTGCTGGGTCATCTGGCGGACTCTGTGGGTTGGGTTGCCCCACGCCTGGGTGGCTGGCTACGGCAGGCTGCGCTGCGCGCCAACCTGGAATAGCCGCACTCAATTAACCACAAACGACCGCCCTTGGTCTGCATTGACCAAGGGCGGTTTAACGAGCGAGCACTTAGCGTGGCAACGGGGCGAGGCCGAACGCCATAAGCAAGCGCTGAAACGGCCACCAGGGCTGGCGGCATGGTTGCGGGCCCATCAGGGTACTTTCCGCGTAGTACCATTGGCCCGGTGCGGGCGGCGCCAGCGCTTGCACCTCGGCAGGTACGCTACTGAGTGCAACCGCTTGAAACTGCAGCAACTCCCAGAAATCGCTCTGCAGATTATTGAAGCGATTGTAGGTTTCACCGGAAGTTTCGGCTTGGGTATGCCGAACCTGTTGGTACCCCAGTTCCCAGGGCCCCTCTTCATAGGAATAGAAGCCCATATCCTGCATGGGCAAGCCGGCAGGACCTGAGGCGGTGGCGACATAACGGTAAATACGCAGCTCGGACATGGTGCGCTCTCCGGAGGCGGCGGGTTAAGGAAAAACGCGGTGGTGTTACACTCGAAAGGCTTGACAAGCCTAGGGGACTTGCACCATACGCCTCTCATCGGCCCTGTAAAGAGGCTGAAAACGCCACCTTTGGCTGCTTGGTTCCCATCTGGGTTCGGGCCGAAGGGAAGCTGGGATAACCGCCAAGGTTACCCATAACAAACCAAGAGAAAGGGCCAAAACTATGGCTTTACCAAGTTTTACCATGAGCGAACTGCTCGCTGCCGGGGTGCATTTTGGGCACCGCAGCTTCCGTTGGAACCCCAAGCTGAAGAGCTACATCTATGGCACCCGCAACGGCATCCATGTGATTGACCTGCAACAAACCGTGCCGATGCTCTACACCGCCCTGGCTGCGATTGAAGCCACCGCCGCCCGCGGCGGCCGCGTGCTGTTTGTCGGCACCCGCCCCAACGCCCAGCAATTGGTGAAGGAAGCCGCCGAAAGCTGCGGCCAGTACTACATCAACCACCGCTGGCTGGGTGGCCTGATGACCAACTGGAAGACGGTTGGCCAGAGCATCAAGCGCCTGCGTGAGCTGGATGAGGGCTTCAAGGCCAGCGAAGCGGCCGCCGCCCAAATTGCCGAACTGAAGGCCAAGGCCACCACGCCCGAGCAGCTGGCCGACCTGGCCCCCCAAGTGGCCGCAATTAAAGACCCGCTGGCCCACCTGACCAAAAAAGAGCGCCTGATGCGCACCCGCGAGCGTGACAACCTGCACCGCGTGCTGGGTGGGATTGTGACCATGGCCGGCCTGCCCGACCTGGTGGTGGTGCTTTCGGTCATGGAAGACAAGATTGCCGTGGATGAGGCCAAGTGCCTGGGCATCCCGGTGGTGGGGATTGTGGACACCAACGCCAATCCGCAGGGCGTAACCTACATTGTGCCGGGCAACGACGACAGCACCCGCGCGCTGAGCCTCTATGCCAAGCTGTGCGCCGAAAGCGTGAAGAGCGGCCAAGTGCTGCACCAGCAGCTGGCGGCCAGCCAGCCGACGGCCAGCGGCGAAGGTCAAGCCCCGCGCGGCCCGCGTGGCGGCAAGCAGGCCACGGTGACGCTGAGCAAGGCCGCCCAAGCGGCCGTGCAGGCCGAAGCCGCGGCCGAAGCTGCGGCGGCCGCCCCGCAAGCCTAACCCCGATTGTCGGCCCCGCAGAACGTTATCCTTCTGGCGGGGCCACAACACCGCAGCGTTTTCCCATCGGTTGCTGTGTAGCAGCCGTGTTGCAAAAGAGTGCAGAAACTCCAGCGCCTGAAGCACGTTGTAGGCGAACGTGACTTATGACGGACTGACCCCTGGTTGGCCTTGAAACGCCCGCCTCATAACCCATTGCACCATGCGAGGGGGAACTCAAGGGCAGCGTCACCTGGATGTGAGGCAAGGTTCTGTTTCGTTGTTTTGGGGCTTTGTGAAAGGAGCCTCGTAATGCCCCTGCGGGGGCATGAGCCAAGGAACCTCGAGGACAAGAATCTTCTGCCTTCGCACTCTTATGCACAGAGCGCTCCGGGACTTGATCACCCCGGGGCGCTCGCCTATTTTGATACGTTGTTTAACTTCACCAAAAGTTCCGCCTCATCCAATACCGCCACGCCCAGGCGCTCGGCGTCTTTCAGCTTGCTCCCCGCTTCGGCGCCTGCGATGAGATAATCGGTGCTGGCACTCACACTGCCCGTCACCTTGGCACCCTGGGCTTGCAGGCGGGCCTTGGCTTCGGCGCGGGTGAGGGTATTCAACGTGCCGGTCAGCACCACCACTTTCCCGGTAAAGAAGCCCTGCTGCTTGGGCGCCGCCGCATAGGGTTCGGCCACCACGCCGGCGGCTTGCCAGGCGGCCAGCAGCTCCTGGTTGGCAGGCAGATTGAGCGTGTGCACGATGCTGGCCGCCACCACGCCGCCGATGCCTTCGATGGCCGCGAACCGGGCTTCGGCCCCCTCGCCTGCGGCGGCTTCAAGCAAGGCTTCCAAGGTGCCGAAATGCGCGGCGAGGTCGTGGGCGGTGGCTTCGCCGACATGGGGAATCCCCAGCGCGATAATCAGCCGCGGCAGTGTGGTGCGTTTGGCTTTTTCCAGATTGGCGAACAGGTTGTTGAGCGACTTCTCACCGTAACCTTCCCAACCCGCCAGCGTGGCGCGGTGGGTTGCCAGGGTGAACAGGTGGGCGGCCGAGGTGAGAATCTTTTCATCCAACAGCCGCTGCAACTGGCGCTCGCCCAGGCCCTCGATGTTAAACGCGCCGCGCCCGACCATATGCACCAAGGTGGCGTGCAGCTGAGCCGGGCAGCTGGCGTGATTGAGGCAAAACCAATCGGCCTCGCCCGCTTCCCGCACCGCTTGGCTGCCGCAACTGGGGCAGTGCGTGGGCCACACAAAACCACTGGTCTGTCCAGGGCTTGGGTTCACCACGCCGACGACTTGCGGAATGACATCGCCCGCGCGTTCAATCCATACGGTATCGCCCACACTGATGCCTCGTTGCGTGATGTAATCCTCATTATGCAACGTGGCATTGCTGACCATCACGCCACCCACGTTCACGGGCGTGAGGCGCGCCACGGGGGTGAGTTTACCCGTACGGCCAACCTGAATTTCAATCGCTTCCAATGTGGTGCGGGCTTGCTCGGGCGGGAACTTATGGGCAATCGCCCAGCGGGGGGTACGGGCTAGTTCGCCCAGGCGCTGCTGAAGAATTTTTCGGTCAATTTTGTAAACGATACCATCAATTGCATAAGGTAAGCTGGCTCTTTGCTGTTCCGCTGTTGTGTAAACTTCCAACAACCCCTCA
The DNA here is from genome assembly GCA_020249005.1 of Alphaproteobacteria bacterium. Classification (GTDB taxonomy): domain Bacteria; phylum Pseudomonadota; class Alphaproteobacteria; order UBA2136; family UBA6156; genus JADCGN01. Next base: position 643 of record JADCGN010000053.1, on the reverse strand, counting down.
GCACTATTTGGTTTTTGGGTGAATTGGTTTGGCACAGAAAAACCCCACCCGGAGAGAGCTTGTAAAAAAGCACTCTCAGCTTCAAATTTATCGAAGTCTTCAGTAATAAAACCATGACTGTAAGCAAAAAAATTCAACGGGCGCTGGGCGGTGATGGCGGAATCCAGCTGACGCAGGCTACCAGCCGCCGCATTGCGCGGGTTGGCAAACACCTTTTCGCCCTTGGCGGCTTGGGCGGCGTTCAAGGCGGCGAAGGCAGCGTTTTCCATGTACACCTCGCCACGGATTTCCACCAACGCGGGCCACGGGGCTTGCTGCAGCTGAAAAGGGATACTGGCGATGTTGCGCACGTTGGCTGTCACATCCTCGCCCTCCTCGCCATCGCCGCGGGTGAGCGCGCGCACCAGCGTGCCGTTTTCGTAGGTGAGGCTTAAGGAGACGCCATCAATTTTCGGTTGCACCACGAAGGCGGGCGGTTGGGTTAGGCCCAAGAATTTCATCACGCGGGCCACAAAATCCTGCACGTCTTCGGGCGTAAAGGCATTGGCTAGGCTGCGCATCGGCACGCGGTGTTTGGCGCTGGTGAAGCCCGCGGCACGGGTTGCGCCCACTTTGGTGGTAGGGGAATCGGCGGCCTTGAGGT
>JADCGN010000052.1 GCA_020249005.1 Alphaproteobacteria bacterium | reverse complement strand
GCGCAGCACCTCGGTGGCCCACAGCAGGGCTTCGCCTGCACTGGTAAAGGGCGGTGGGGCGGCGGCTTCGGCCGGGGTGGCGGGCAGGCGTGGGAGCAGGGCGGTCATGGGGCGGTACTTTCGTTGGTGAACTGCCCAGACAGTGGGCAGCGACCGTAGAAAGGTTGTCAGCACAGGAGAATGATCGCTGCCAGTTGGTTGTGTAGTAAATTATCTTTTTCAGTATTTTAGCCAAGTAAATGGAAGGGTTGAATGGTAAAAAAATAGTATGTATGACAACCGATGTTGCATCTTGCGCTATCAGCCGCGGGGGGAGAGCCCTGGCTGCCACGCCAAAGATTTGTTAGGGTGTTGCCGTTAAGGGAGGGAAGTTTGATGGCGGCCGCAAACACTTTTTTCACGCAGGCTTTAAGCGCGGCTGATCCAGCGATCGCCGCCGCGCTGCAGGGGGAGCTGCACCGCCAGCGTGCGGGAATTGAGCTGATCGCCAGCGAAAACTACGTCAGCACCGCCGTGTTGCAGGCAGCGGGCAGCATCGCCACCAACAAGTACGCCGAAGGCTACCCCGGCAAGCGCTACTACAATGGCTGTGCCGAGGTAGATAAGCTGGAAGAGCTGGCCATCGCCCGGGCCAAAGAGCTGTTCGGCGCCGCCTACGCCAACGTGCAGCCCCACAGCGGCAGCACGGCCAACCAGGCGGTGTTCCTGGCGCTGCTGAACCCCGGTGACAAGATTTTGGGCCTGCGGCTGGATCAAGGCGGCCACCTGACCCACGGCAGCCCGGTGAACCTAAGCGGCAAGTGGTTTGAGGCGCACTTTTACGGCGTGCGCGAGGACGACGAGCGGATTGATTACGACGCGCTGGAAGCCCAAGCCCACGCCCTGAAACCTAAGTTGATTTCCGCCGGGGCCAGTGCCTACCCACGCCAGATCGATTTTACCCGCATGGCCAAGATTGCCCACGATGTTGGCGCGCTGTTCATGGCCGACATTGCCCATATTGCGGGGCTGTGTGCCACCGGGCTGCATGAAAACCCGCTCCCGGTGGCCGACGTGGTGACCACCACCACCCACAAAACCTTGCGCGGCCCGCGCGGCGGGATGATTCTCAGCCGCGACGAGGTGCTTGGGAAGAAGCTCAACAGCGCGGTGTTTCCGGGGATTCAGGGCGGGCCGCTGATGCACGTCATCGGCGCCAAGGCGGTGGCCTTTGGCGAGGCGTTGCAGCCCGATTTCAAGGCCTACCAGGCCCAGATCATCAAAAACTGCCAGGCGATGGCGGCTGCGACCGCCCAAGGGGGTGTCCGTTTGGTGACGGGCGGCACCGACAACCACCTGGCCTTGATTGACCTGCGCCCGCTGGGCCTGACGGGGGCTGAGGTGACGGATTTGCTGGAAGCGGCGCACATCACCGCCAACAAGAACATGGTGCCGTACGACACCCAACCGCCCACCAAAACCAGCGGCGTGCGCGTGGGCAGCGCGGCCGGCACCACGCGAGGCTTCAAGGAGGCGGAATTTACCCAAATCGGTGCCTGGATTGCCGAAATCGCCCAAGCCGCCAAGGCCGGCAACGGTGCCGCCAAAGCCGCCGCTGTGGGGGCGGAAGTGCAGGCGTTGTGCGCGAAGTTCCCGCTGTATCCGGCGATTTAAGCCGGCCAAGCTTGACATTGTATACTTTTGTCCTATCTTAGCAGGGCCTCGGGCTGACTTTGTCGTTTACCAATAAGACCCGAGGGGTAACAGTGAGGTGTACCATGTTCACGCACGATCCCCGCATGGAGGTCGTGGCGGCATTGAATGCGGCCTTTCCCACGGGAAATGCCGATGAGATGCCGTACCGAGAAGCTTTCTCAGCCCTGTGTGAACAGCACGGCGGTGAGAGCGTGCCCGGCTTCCCCAAGCTAGGGAGCCAATCGCTGGATGGCCCCACCCATCGGTTGGATATCTACGACTTCGGGGAGCAGGGCCAGTTGGCTCTGCTGGCTGACCACCAGGCCGATCGGCAAATGGTGGTTTTCGACGAGGTGTGGCCGGCGTGGCTGCACCAACTGGTGGAACAAAAATCCGCAAGAAAAATGAACTGAAACAATGTTTTGTTCTAGGTGGCCCCTGTCGCAATTGCGGCAGGGGCTTGTTTTTGCGCTTTTGCATTACAATGTATACACATAGCGAAATTTCTGCAAACCATGGAGGTTCACATGCAGATTATCGTTTGTACACCCCACCAAATTGGTGAGGCGAAGGCCCTCCGCGACCTGGCGGTTGCGGAAGGAGTGCAATGGGAAGAGTTGCGCGAGCAACTTCTCCCAAGCATGGGAGAAGAAGAGGTGCGCTGGGCGCTCGCCTCCTCCTCCAAGGAGCCCCGTTATGGGCTCAACCTGAGGGGCAGCTGAGGCTGCCCCTTCGGGGTTTTAACGGCCACTTTTTTAGGCAGCTTGACCATGGTTTTTCTCGCTTTTTTGGGGCTTTTGGGTTAGCATTCGGGGGTTAGAGGAGACCCCCGATGAGCAACCCGCCGAGCAACCCGATTTTCAGCACCCAGGTGCAGCCCATCACCATTGAAGAGGAAATGCGCAAAAGTTACCTCGATTACGCGATGAGCGTGATCGTGAGCCGCGCGCTGCCCGACGTGCGCGACGGCCTGAAACCGGTGCACCGGCGGATTTTGTACGCCCAAAGCCTGATGGGCAACGATTGGAACCGCAAGTACCTTAAATCGGCCCGCGTGGTGGGGGACGTGATGGGGAAATTCCACCCCCACGGCGACAGTGCCATTTACGATGCCATGGCGCGGATGGCCCAGCCCTTTAGCCTGCGTTTGATGCTGGAAGATGGGCAGGGGAACTTCGGCAGCATGGACGGCGACAGCCCGGCGGCCATGCGTTACACCGAAATCCGCCTTTCCAAAGCTGGCAGCGCGATGCTGGCCGACATTGACGAAGACACGGTAGACTTCCAACCCAACTACGACGGCAGCGAGCAAGAGCCGCGCGTGCTGCCCACCCGCATCCCCAACGTGCTGGTCAACGGCGCGGGCGGGATTGCGGTAGGGATGGCCACCAACATCCCGCCCCACAACCTGGGCGAGGTGATTGAGGCCTGCCTGCACCTGCTGAAAAACCCGACCGCCAGCGCCGAAGAATTGAACCAGTTCGTACTGGGGCCCGACTTCCCCACCGGCGGCACCATCGTGGGTCGCGGCGGCATCATGAGTGGCAACGCGATGGGCCGCGGCAGCATCACGCTGCGCGGCAAGGTGCAGATTAAAGATGCCGACAGCAAACCGAGCCTGATCATCACCGAAATTCCTTACCAGGTGAACAAGGCCACGCTGGTGGAGAACATCGCGGGGTTGGTGAAGGATAAGATTGTTGAAGATATCAGTGAAGTGCGCGACGAAAGCGACCGCTTTGGCGTGCGCGTGGTGATTGAGCTGAAGCGCGGGGCCAACGCCGAAGTGGTGCTGAACCAGCTGTACAAGCATACCAGCCTGCAAACCGGCTTCAGCTACAACATGGTGGTGCTGGATGGCGGCCTGCCCAAACTCTGCGGGATCGGTGAAATCCTGCGCGCCTTCCTGGCCCACCGCGAAGAGGTGGTGACGCGGCGCACCACCTTCCGCCTCAGCAAGGCGCGGGACCGCGCGCACATTTTGGTGGGTTTGGGTGTGGCGGTGGCCAACATCGATGCGGTGATCAAGATCATCCGCAACGCACCCGACGGTAACACCGCCAAAGAGCAACTGATGGCCCAACCTTGGGCTGCTGACGCCGTGGCGCCGCTGTTGGCGCTGCTGGGGGAAGCGGTGAAGACCGCCGAATACCGCCTTTCCGCCCTGCAAGCCCAAGCGATTTTGGACCTGCGCCTGCAACGCCTGACCGGGCTCGAGCGCGAGAAGATTCTGAATGAAGCCGCCGAGATTGCCGAAACCATCCGTGGCCTGTTGGCGATTCTGGCCGACCGCGCCGTGCTGCAGGGGGTGATCCGCGAGGAGTTGGTGGAGGTGAAGGAGCAGTTCGCCACGCCGCGCCTGACCGAGATCATCGACGGCGGCGCCGACATGGACATGGAAGACCTGATCCCGCCCGAGGATGTGGTGGTGACGATTTCTTCCGACGGCTACGTGAAGCGCATGCCCCTCTCCGCCTTCCGCGCCCAGCGCCGCGGTGGCAAAGGCAAGGGTGCCGCCAACCTGCGGGAAAACGAGGAAATGGCCAGCCTGTTTGTGGCCAACACCCACAGCCCGATTCTGTGCTTCACCAACCTGGGCAACGTGTTTAAGCTGAAGGGCTGGCAGCTACCGCAGGCCAATGCCACCAGCCGCGGCAAGGCGTTCATTAACCTGCTGAAGCTGGAACAACATGAACAGGTGGCGGCGGTGGTGCCGATTCCGCGCGATGAGGCGCTGTGGCCGCAGCACTTCTTGGCCTTTGCCACGCAAAAGGGCGTGATCCGCAAAACCCCGCTCACCGCCTACGCCAATGTGCGCCAGACCGGGATTTACGGCATGGGCCTGACCGATGGTGACCGCCTGCTGGCCGTGCACTTGCTGGATAGCGCCAAGGCCGGAACCAGTGTCATCATGAGCAGCCAAAACGGCCAAGCCGTGCGCTTCAGTGCCGCCGAAGACGAGCTGCGCCCGATTGCCAGCCGAACCAGTACCGGCGTGCGCGGGATGAACCTGAAGCCGGGCGATGCCGTGATGGCGATGCACCTGGTGGAACCGCACCACACCCACGTGCTGACCGTGACCGCCAACGGCTACGGCAAGCTAACCCCGCAAGGCGACTACCCCGAAAAAGGCCGCGGTACGATGGGGGTGATCAGCATCCAAACCACCAACCGCAACGGCCACGTGGTGTGCGCCGTGCCGGTGACGCTGGACGGCGAGCTGAGCGATGAGATTATGATCGCCACCGCCGACGGCCAGATGATCCGCATGCGCATCCCCGATATCTCCATCATGGGGCGCAACACGCAGGGTGTGCGGCTGTTTAGCATCGATGGCACCAAGGTGAAGCTGGTGACCGCCTTGCCCGCCGCCATGCTGCACGGGGGCGATGACGCTGTAGAGGGCGAAGTGCTGCCTCCGGAGAATGAGGAAATGCCGCTGCCGCAGCCGGAGGCGTAACAAAAAACCGCCCTTTAGGGTGCGGGGTATAGTGAAAAGGCTCATAGTTGGGTTTTTTGACCACAGTTATGCCAGTACTAAGGAAAGCCGCCCTGCATGGGGCGGTTTTTTCATTGCTTAAACCTGTGATTTAAAAAAAACCGCTCCACCAGCTAAGGGGAGCGGTCTTCAAGCATCTCGAGTACCAGCTGGTTGCACCACTGGCCTGCATTGAAGCGTGCTAAGTGATGAAGCTGAGAGAAGCCCGTGTGGGGTATAAGAAAAGACAAGGCTTCCTGCGGAACTTCTGCAGGGTTAAAGCCTTTACCCTTGCGTAACTGCAAGTCATCCACCAGCCCACTCACAGCATTCATGAAGAGTGAAGACTGTGCCTTCACAACCTCCCACCCGTATGAGGTTTCTTGCGTTAGCCTTTGTAATGCCACCACTGCACGGGCAGCTTCCGCAGCAGCCAGCACGTTTAGATTTGTTTCAAAGCCACTGCGTTGGTCTCGTTCACAGTGAGATACAACTTCTTGTGCATGAGCCCAAACGCGGAGAGTTCCTCCGTTGGCTTTTCCTGTTTTTGCAAGGGTTAACGCTTCCTCAAGGCGTCGTACCATGTCGTGCGGGAATACAAGCGCCTTGAAGATACTCAAAGCACGTACGGCAATATGCAGAGCAATAGTATGGCAGCTAGCTTCGGGAAGGTGCATAGGCCGCACGAGTCGTGCCCGCCCCGCAACGACACAGTCGAGCGATTCCACCACATCTCCTTCTGTTTCCGCAAGATAGATTTCTTCGCGGAGCCAGTGCACAAGCATGTGCTCGGGGGCCAGATGCAGGCCACTGAAGTGGGGTTTCAGCGTATCATGCGTCGTTTTCCAGCTGCCCGCCAACCAACTTTTTTGTTTTACATTATAAATTGGCAAGGGCCAATCGTTGCGGCCTTGGGCATCCAGAAAGCCGTGCACAGAGCGCCCCCGTGGGAGGGTGCACTTATAAAAACGGGTCATAGCTCTCTCCTGAGAGTGTGAGATAGTTCGTAACTTGCTATTTAGCAGATTCTAAAGGATTTACATAGTAATAAGTATCTGTGTTGGTGTGGAATGTTTCCCAAGGAGCGGTCGGTTCAGTGAGCGCTTTATCGGCATATAAGCGGCCCAGCAGCCAAACGGTTCGTATTGCTTCTTTTCCATCGTTCTCAATGACATAGCGTCCACACCAACTTGTGAGAGAGTGGTAGTCGCCCCAGCTGACAACAAATCCAAGCAAATCACCGTTACAAAACCCTGTGAGCGGGAACCAACGTGTAAGTCCAGGTCGACCTCCAGCCGTTCGATAGCGACCAGACAGTACGTTATTTTCTTCAACCACCAGCTCTAGTTCCGAGCCGCTGGGGTGTCGCCATAGACCAGATTTCATAATTATTTTATGGCATAAAAACCTTTAAAAGTCTATCCTTAGACTGCTTGACGGCCCCGTAGTTTTGGCCTAAAGGGGCGCTATGCCTGCACGGTTGCGGGCAACGGGTGGTGCGGCACAGGGCCGTTCTGGCCGGATAAGCAACCGATTTTAAAGGAGAAAATCCGATGAACAGCCGTCCGCACGTGGCCCACCACGTCATGAACGCCATTGCCAAGCCAGCCCAAGGGAAGGGCGCCGCTCGTGCCTTGCGCCGCGCCGGCATGATCCCAGGCATCATTTACGGCAAGGGCAACGAAGCCGGGGAAACGATTGGCCTCAATGCCCAAGATTTGGCCAAGGCGCTGCGCATCGGCCACTTCTTCACCAACACCCAAGAGCTGAGCCTGAACGGCAAGACCGTAAAGGTGATCGCCCGGGATATTCAGCGCCATCCCGTAACCGACACCCCGATCCACATCGACTTCATCCGCTTTGACCCGAGCCGCATCATGAACGTGAATGTGACGGTGAACATTGTGGGCGCCGACAAGAGCCCAGGGATCAAGCAAGGCGGTGTGCTGCAGTTGGTGGAAGCCGAGCGGGAAGTGGTCTGCCGCGCCGACAGCATTCCGCAGGAAATTATCGTGGATATTAGTGCACTGGACATTGGCGACAGCGTGCACCTGAGCGAAATCACGCTGCCGGAAGGGGTGAAGAGCGCCGTGACCGACCGCGACCTGACCATCGCCAGCGTGGTGAGCACCCGCACCAGCAAAATGGAAGAGGATGAGGCGGCCGATGCCGCCGCCGCCGCGGCTGCGACCCCGGCTGCAGTGCCTGCCAGCTCGCAGAAGAACGATGGCAAAGCGCCGGAAGCCGCCCCGGCCAAAGACGCCAAGAAGAAGTAAACGAGGTCAAAACCAAACCGGCCCGCAAGGGCTGGTTTGGTTTTGGTAACCGAGTTTATCCCGGCGAAGGCCGGGATCTGTTGAGAAGAGTCATCATCGCTACCAAACCGGCCCGCAAGGGCCGGTTTGGTTTTGGTAACCGACCCCCGCCTGCGCGGGGGCTCAGGATGACGGAATTATTGCAATCCACCCAGCCGCTGCAGCGCGCGCGACCGCAGCGCCGGGGTCAGCGTACCGCCCTGTTGCGGCAGCTCCAGCAGCTTTTGCGTGTAGGCCTTGGCGGTGGCCTTGTCGCCCTTGTTCAGCGCGTGCAGGGCCAGCAGTTCCAACGCCAATGGCACGGTGGGCAGCGGCGGGGTGCCCAATTCAGTCTTGGCCAGTAATTCCAGCTGCGCCTGGGTCTCGGCGGGGTTGGTACCGAGCAACACCACGGCGGCATTCAGTTGGCCGAAAGCCCGCAACCAGTCGGGTTGGGCGGTATCAGCGGCCAAGGCTTGGTAGGCGGCCAATTGCCCCGCTGGCATGGGCGCGGCGGCGGCCTGCGCCAATTGCCCCAAGGCATGATAGCCATAGCGGCTGGATTGCAAAAATTCGGGCAGGGCTTTGGCGAGGTCGGTGGCGTTTTGCAGCCGCATCAGTTCATTCCAGCGCGCGGCGGTGGTTTTGTCGGCATGGGCTTGCCAGGCGCCATAACCTTGCCAGGCGGCGGCGCCCACCATCGCCGCCAGCACCACGCCCGCCAACGGCCAGCGCCATTGGCGCCAGAGGGTTTGCATTTTTTCCACCCGCATGGCTTCATCCACCTCACGGAAGAAGGCGGCGGCTTGGTCGGCCTGCGCAGGGTTGGCGGCCGCCCCCAGGGGGGTGGGCAGCGTGGCTTTGGCTTTGCCGTTGGGGCGCGTGTGACGGGGTTTGTTCATGCCTGATTCTTTCACCGATTAAGCCTGGGTTGGCAAGGCCTGCACATACGTGGTGGCCGCTTCGGTGGCCACCCGCCCGCGCGGCGTGCGGGAAATAAACCCCAGCTGCAGCAAGTAGGGTTCGACCATATCTTCCAAGGTGTCTTCACTTTCCCCAGTGCTGGCCGCCAGCGTGGCCAGGCCCACCGGGCCGCCACTAAATTTTTTGACCAACGCCTGTAAATAGCGGTGATCCCCGGCATCGAGCCCTTGGTCATCCACGCCCAAGCGTTGTAGCGCGTGGCGGGTGGTGGCCAGCGTTAAAGTGGTTTCGCCGGCCACGGTGGCGAAATCTCGTACCCGGCGCAGCAGGCGGTTGGCCAGCCGCGGCGTGCCGCGCGCGCGGCGGGCCAGTTCCTGTGCCGCCGCCGCATCCAGCGGCAGGCCCAGCAGCATGGCGGCGCGGTGCAGCACGCGTTCCAGGTCGGCTGTGTCGTAGAACTCCAATCGTCCGTACACCCCAAAGCGGTCGCGCAGCGGGTTGCTCAGCATCCCCGCCCGGGTGGTGGCCCCCACCAACGTGAAGGGCGGCACATCCACCCGCACGGTCCGCGCGGCCGGCCCTTCGCCGATCACCAAATCCAGCTTAAAATCTTCCATCGCCGGGTAAAGAATTTCCTCCACCGCGGCGTTAAGGCGGTGGATTTCATCGATGAACAGCACATCGTGCGGCTGCAGGCTGGTGAGGATTGCCGCCAAGTCGCCGCCCTTGGCGATCACCGGGCCGCTGGTGGCGCGAAACCCCACGCCCAACTCGTTCGCCAAAATGTGCGCCAGGCTGGTTTTGCCTAAGCCTGGCGGCCCGGCCAGCAGCACATGGTCCAACGCGCCCTGGCGGGCCTTGGCGCTGGCGATGAACACCTCCAGGTTGGCTTTGAGCAGCGGCTGACCGACAAACTCGGCCAGGCTTTTGGGCCGTAACGCTACATCTTGCCCGGCTTCCTCGGGGGCTTGGGTGGCGTGCAGCAACGGGTTCATGGCCATCGGTTACTCGCTGGGAATGGTCCAACTTTGGCCGGGGTTCAGCACCACCACGGGCAGTCCATCGGCCGCCGCTTCAAACCCGGCGGCATCTGGCGCCAGCAACGGGAAGGTGCCGTAGTGCATGGGGATGTAGGCTTGGGCGTTCAAAAACTCGCGCGCGGCATAGGCGGCGGCTTCGGCATCCATGGTAAAGCGCCCGCCCACCGGCAGCAGCGCCACGTCGGGCTTGTTCAGCGCGTCGATCAGGCCCATGTCGGAAAACAGGCAGGTATCGCCCGCGTGGTAGATGGTGCCGCCAGGGGTTTCCAACACCAGGCCGCAGGCGGTGCCGGTGTAGCGGGCCAAGTCTCCCGCGCCGGTGCTGTGCCAGGCAGGCACCAGCTTGACGCGGTGGTTATGGCCCAAATCCACGCTGCCGCCCAAGTTAGCCATTTCGGTATGCGGCAGGCCGTACTCGGCTTCCAGCCATTGGATTAGCTCCACCATCCCCACCACCGTGGCCTGCGTTTTACCAACGATCGCGGGGGTATCACCGACGTGGTCGGCATGCCCGTGGGTGAGCAAAATGTGCGTGCAACCCGCCGCCGCCTGTTCCCAACCAAATGGGGCGAGGGGGTTACCGCTTAAGAACGGGTCGATCAGAATGGTGTGCGTGGCCGTGGTGATCTTAAAGCCGCTGTGGCCAAGCCATTGCAAGGTGGTGGTCATGGGGGGGTTAGGCTCCTGTTGCGTGCTGCAGCGCGGTTTTGAACAGCCGGTGGAAGTCGGCATCGGGCTGCGTTTCCAGCGCCTTCTGGCTGGCGGCTTCGGCCACCTTGGGGCTGTAGCCCAAGTTTTGCAGCGCGCTCACCACTTCGGCAAACGGGCCGTGCACCACCGCCCCGGTGGCGCCGCTGGACGCCAGGGTGGGCAAGCTGCCCAACTTATCCTTAAGTTCCACGATGATTTTTTCGGCCAGCTTTTTCCCCACCCCGCTGGCGCGGGCCAGATGGCTGGGTTGGTTGGCGCGGATGGCGCTGATGATTTCATCGGGCGTGAAGGTGGAGAGTAACGACAGTCCCAGTTTGGGCCCCACGCCGCTGACGTTGGTGAGGCTGAGGAAAAACTCCTTTTCCGCTTGGCTGAGGAAGCCGAACAGCGTCAGGGCATCTTCCCGTACCGCCAAATGCACCCACAGCCGGTGGGTTTGCCCAAGCTGCAGATTCGCCAAGGTGCGGCTGGGGCAATGGCAGAGATAGCCAATTCCGGCGCATTCCACCACGGCGGTGGTTTCGGCCAGGGCGGCAACGGTGCCGGTAAGCGATGCGTACATGGCGCAACCTTAAAAGGTTTTGCGTTCCCTGGCGAGCCAGAATGCCCACACGGGCAGCGCTACCAAGCAGCTGCTGAGGCTCCAGGCTACAGGCCAGATGCCCAAGGTGGCGCTGGCCAGCAACAGCCCACTGGCCGCGAGGCTAACCCGTAACTGGGTCAGCGGTGGCCACCAACGCCAATGATACAATTGATAGGCCACCACGCCCAGCCATACCAGCCCACCGCTGAGCCACAGCATCGGGCTCCATGCCGGCAGCGGTGGCCAAAAGGCGTAAGTTTGCAGCAGGCCCATGCCAACCACCCCAGCCCCCAAGCCCAATACCGCCACAGCGCGGCCAGGCCACACCGCCGCGACTCCCAGTGCCAGCCCCAACGGCACCGGCAGCGCCGCTGGGTGCAACAGCACCGCACAACCGCTTAACAGTCCGAGGCAATAGGTTTCCGCCCAGGCTGTACGGGGGTGAGCCAACCGCCAGCCCGCCCACAAGGCAAAACAGCCGGCAAGCAAGGCCAAGATCAACATCAGCATACGCGCAGCATACACCCGAAGCGGCAAAAAACGAAGGGGCCCGAGGCCCCTTACGTTGCGTTAACGGCGCAGGGTTGCCCAAACGCTAGCCCACAAACGGCATGGTGGTCAGCAGCGAGGTGGTGGCGGGCAACGCTGGGGCGGCATGGTGAATCAGATACGCCGTGTAGAGTCCGTAAGCCGCCAGGAACAACCCACCCTCGGCCCGCGTCAGCCGCCAACCCACCCGCGCATAAAGCATAAATGCCACCGCTGCCGCCGCCATCACCCACATATCGAACGCCACGATGCTGGCGGGAATCGGGGTTGGCAGCACCAGCGCGGTGAGGCCCAAGATCCCCAGCAGGTTGAAGATATTGGAACCGATAATATTGCCGACGGCAATCTCGGGCTGCTTGCGCAGCGCGGCCATCACGCTGGTGGCGAGCTCTGGCAAGCTGGTGCCGCCCGCTACGATGGTCAGGCCGATGATGGTATCGGAGACGCCCCACAGTTGGGCCAGGCTTACGGCACCGTCAACCAACAATTGAGCGCCCAGGATAAGGCCCACCAGCCCAGCGGCAATCAGCCCCAAGGCGGCAAACAGTGGCATCTTGATGATTTCAACCACCGGTTCAGGTTCCACCGTGCCTTTTTTGTGCGGGCGGCTGTGTAGCCAGTATTCCCAAGCCAGATAGGCCAGCAACAAGGCAAACCAGACGCTACCCACCCAGCGCGGCATGGCCGGAATGTAGCTGAAGGTGAGCACCGCCAACCCCGTGGCCAGCAGCATCACCATGCCGCTTTGGCGCCAGGCAGCTTTGGCGATTTTGATTTTCCGCACCAGCGCGGTCAGTCCCAAAATCACCAAAATGTTAAAGATGTTGGAACCGACCACGTTCCCCACCGCAATCCCGCTGTTGCCGGCCCAGGCGGCATTCAGGCTGGCGACCAACTCCGGCGTGCTGGTGCCGAACCCCACAATGGTGAGGCCGATCAGCAAGGGCGAGAGGCCAAACCGTTGCGCCAGACTCACCGCCCCCCGGATGAGGCCTTCTGCGCCCAATGTGAGAAACACCAAGCCCCCAAGCATCGACAAAATGGTAAACAGCATTGCTCACCCATAACAAACCGCCACGCTGCGGGGCAAGCGAAATCGGTGCACAGGCCAGGCCGCCGGCGCAGCCGGCTACGCCACGCGGGGGTTGGGCTGCGGCAACGGCGGGGCCCCGCACCACAGGCACAGCGCCCGCAGGGCCCCGGCTTGGTCGCCTTCCATCAGGGCGCCGTTGACGCGCAGTTGCAGTTGTGTGGTGCGTGTGAATTCATCGGGCGTTTGATATTTCTTCAGCCGTGCCGGAGTACCCAGGGCCAGCAGCAGCTGGCCACAAAAGCTCAGCAGCGGGTCTTGCGCCAAGTGCAGCACCGCCAAATGCCACTGGGCCTCGGTTTCTGCCGCTTCGGCGGGGCTAGCCTGGCGGGGTAGGGCGTGTTGATAGAGGGCTTGCAAGGCCTCGCGGTGCCGATGCGGCCCTTGCCAGTGCTGCAGAGCGTATTGATGCAGCAGCCCCAACAATGGCCCCACTTCCGCATGCTGCAACCCACGCCCACAGGCTGCCAGTTGCAAACTGGGCAACAGCAGTTGCAGGCTGGGTGCGCGCACATAGCTGCCCCGCCCCGGGGTCACATCCAACAGCCCCGTGCTGCGCAGCATCTGAATGGCTTCCCGCAGCGTGGTGCGGCTGACGCCGAACTGCTCACACAACACCGTTTCGGTGGGGAGCTTGCTGCCGATGGAGAACGTGCCGGCCATAATCAGCTGACGTAATTCGTCAGCGATGACTTGGGTGCGTCGCGCCCGTTGCGGCATACGGCTGAGGGGCAGGCTGGTGGGCCAGGGGGTAGAGGTGGTCATCGCCGGGTCTTTCCTTGTTGCAGTTGTCAGGCATCGTATTTTTACTACCAATGGTTGTAAAGAAATTTTTACACAACCAAAAATTATTTCTTTACGCTCATTAACCAAGGAGCGGGAAGCGCTTGCTTAACCGCCGCCACTTCGGGCACATTGGCCCTAGAAAAACAGGAGCAAGCCATGCAGACGTTGACGGTGAGAGTATTGGTTGGGTTGGCCCTGCTGCTGCCGTTGGTTGGGGTGCAGGCGCAGACCGTGAGCCCGAGCAATGTTACAACCACGGTACCCAACCCCTGGCTGGTGCCCGGCGTGGTGGTGACGGTGACCGACACTGCCGGGTTTGCGCGTGATGTGGCGCTCGAGCAGGCTGCCCGCCAAGCGTTGCCCAAAGTGCTGAGCGTCCCGTTGGGCCTGGCTGCCGCTGATGCCACCCGCAAAGCGCGTACGGTAGGAGAGGCGCTGCGGTTTGTTAGCCGCTACCAAATCGTGCGCGAAAGTGTGCTGCCCAATTATACGTTGACGGTGGATCTGCAATTTAATGAAGCCATGCTGCGCAAAAACTTTGGCGGTGTGGTGAGCCCCACGCAGCCGGCCGGGACTGTGCCGAGTGCCAACCCGACCGCCAGCCCCACTGTCGTTTCAGCAATCCCGCAAGAGTGGGTGGTACGGGTGGCCGAACCCACCGCTGCCGGGCAAGACCGCGCCCGACGGGCCTTGGCCGCACTGCCCAACACCACCGCCACCATTCGCTTGCTGGCCCCGCAAGGGATTGAGTTTTTGGTGCAAAGTACCGTGACCCCAGCTGAGCTAACGGCGGCCTTGGCGGGCTGGCAACCGGAAATTTCGGCGGCATCCGCCACGCTCCCTGTGGTTGAGGCGACGCCCGCAGTGCCTGTTGCCCCCGCCGCGACGCCCCCTGCGGCCCGTACTCGGCCGGCGTGGCTGCCCGAACTCTGGTAAGCGACAGACGTTTTTACGGCGTATGAACCATCCGGTGCTTCCCAACCTGTTGCAGGCGGCCAGCTGGGGGCCGTGGTTGCCTACGCGTGCCGCGGCGGAAGCCGTTGCGGCGTTGGCGGGCTCGGGGCCGGTGGTGTGCCTGTATGGCCCTGCCGGGTGCGGCAAGAGCCATCTGTTGGCCCACGCCGCGGCCCATGGCTGGCGCGTGTGGGATAACCTGGAGAACCTGCCTGCCGCTGAGCAGGCCACGCTGTTTCATGCCCTTCAAGGGGCTTTGCAGGGAGAGGCGAAGGTGGCCGTTGCCAGCCGCGTGCCGGTGGCGCAGCTCGGCACTTTATTGCCAGATGTGCAGAGCCGCCTGCTGTTGGCACCCCAGCTGGAGATGGGCCTGCCCAGCGATACGGAACTGCGGGCCTTGCTAAACCATTGGGCTACCGGGCGGCAGTTGGTGTTAACCCCGACTGTGGCGGATTATGTGTTAAGCCGGGCGGCGCGTAACCCAGGGGCCTTGCATGCCTTGCTGGTGCGTTTGGATGGCCTAAGCTTGGCCGAAAAACGGGCGATTACCGTGCCCTTGGCCCGCCAACTGTTGGAGCAGAGTGAGGCCTCTTGACGCCACTGGGTGATTGCATTAAATAAAATCATCATTTCCGTAATAACGAAATGATGAGGCATCAACCAACGTTTAGGACCCTATACGATGAACCACGCGCCGTTACCCACCAACGCCACCTTTGCCCAGCCGCACCATGTGCCCGCCGCCAGCCGCGGCCGCGCCGATTTTGGCTGGCTGCAAAGCTTCCACAGTTTTTCCTTTGGCGAGTATTACGACCCCGCCCGCATGGGGTACGGCGTGCTGCGCGTGTTGAACGATGACACCGTGGCCGGTGGCGGTGGCTTTCCGCCGCACCCGCACCGCGATATGGAAATCATCAGCTATGTGCTGGAAGGTGGCCTGGCCCACCGCGACAGCAGCGGCGGGGAAGGGGTGATTCAGCCCGACGAGCTGCAGGTGATGACCGCCGGGACGGGTGTAACCCACAGCGAGTACAACGCCAGTGCGACTGCGCCGGTGAAGTTTCTGCAGCTGTGGCTGTTGCCCAAGGCCAAGGGCCTGG
This sequence comes from Alphaproteobacteria bacterium, assembly GCA_020249005.1. GTDB lineage: Bacteria > Pseudomonadota > Alphaproteobacteria > UBA2136 > UBA6156 > JADCGN01. The sequence continues at coordinate 5,405 of JADCGN010000052.1, read as the reverse complement.
CACCGCGGTATGCTCAGGCCGCGTTTGCCGCTCCGCAAGGGTGGCAGCCGCTGGCGAGCCCCACCGGTGTGCCCGGTGGTTTGCAACTGCAGGCCGAGGCCAGCCTGTGGCGTGCCAAGCCACACGCGGGAGAAACCTTACCGCCGCTGACCCTGCCGCAAGGAGCCTGGTTGCAGGTGATTGATGGAACCGTGAGCGTGAATGGCCAAGCAGCCAGTGCGGGCGACGGCTTGGCGCTGCCCAGCGGGGAGCTGACCGTGCAAGCAAGTGCAGATGCACACCTGCTGCTGGTGGTGATGGAATAACAGCAAAGGCCCGCCAATGGCGGGCCTTGTGACGTAATTCAGTTGGTGGGAGCGTTACACGCCCACCAAGATGCCACGCTCCTTGAGCTCGTTGACAATGTCTTGTTGCGTTTTTTGCAACCTTTCTTTGTCAATGCTCATGGACGCGATGGCATTTTTGGAAGAGCCGGGGATACGGAGGACAGCTTCCAAGTTTTTAATGGACTTGTTTACAGAGCTTAGATGTGTTTTGAGCTCTTCAGTTGTCATTTCGGAAACATGAGCCATTGGAAGATCTCCTTAATGGCGGTTTTGCTGCCCTACAGCTAAAAGTGTCGGGCGTAACTGTCAACCTAAAAACCCGCCAGCCGGCGAGTTTTTTTGGAGGGAGGCCGGGTCTTACAGGCTTTGGCGTACCACCTTAACCGGCACGGTCAGCAGCACTTCGGGGTGCAGCGCCACGCGGATGCTGTGGTCGCCCACGTCCTTCACGGCGGTGGCCAACAGCACTTGGCTGGCTTCCACCTTCAGGCCCTTGGCGTTCAGCTCGCTGGCGAAATCCTTCGCCTTGATCGAGCCGTAGAGTTGGCCGGTTTCGCTGGCATGACGGGCCAGTTCCAGCTGCAGGCTGGCGTGCTGGGCGGCCAGTTGCTCGGCGGCAGCCTTGGCCTTGGCGTTTTGCGCTTCCAGCTCGGCCTTTTGGGCGGCGAACAGGGCGGCATTGGCCTTGGTGGCGGCCATGGCTTTGTTACGCGGCAGCAGGAAGTTACGGGCAAAGCCGGCCTTAACGCGCACGGTTTCGCCCAGTTTGCCAACCCCTTGCAGGGCTTCGGTGAGAATCACGTTCATGTGAGCCATAATCTTATCTCCTTCTCACACTCTATTCGGCGCTCTCGGTGGCGCGGCTGCGTTGCGCGTCGCGCTCGGCGAAGCGGGCGGCGCGGGCGGCGATACGCTCGTTACGCTGTTCGCGCTCGGCGGCCGGGTCGGCCTTCACCACAAACGGCAGCAGGGCCAGCATGCGGGCCCGCGCGATGGCGGTGGCCAGCTCGCGCTGCTTGGCGGCACACACGCCGCTCAAGTGGCGCGGCATGATCTTGCCCAAGTCGCTGAGGTACTTGGACAGCGTGCGCACGTCTTTGTAGTCGATCTTTTGAGCTTTCGGGCCGCTGAACGGGCAGCCGCGGCGCCGTTGGAAGTAGGCCTTGCCCAGCAGCCGCGGGGTGTACTTGGCGTCCTTCTTGAAGCCGCCTTCGGCGCCTTCCTTGCGGGGGCCTTTGCTGAATTTGCCTTTGCCTTTGGCGCCTTTGCCACCGGGGGCGGGGCGGCGAGCGGGGAGGGGTTCCATTGCCATAATCTTGAATCCTTATTTTACATTCACGCGTTAAGCCTGCGGGCCCATGGCTTCGGCCTCTTCGGCACGGGCCTTGGCTTTGAGAATGGCGCTGGGCTCTTTGGAAATTTCTTCCACCTTCACGGTCAGGAAGCGAATCACGTCATCGGACAGTTTCATCGCGTATTCCAGCTCGTTCACGGCGGCGGCGTCGTTCAGCTGCAGGCCGTGCAGGGTGTAATAACCCTTGCGGTGTTTGTTGATGCTGTAGGCCAGCGTGCGCAGGCCCCATTGCTCGGTCTTCACCACCTTGCCTTTGTGCTTCTTCACCAGGTCGGCAACCTTGGTGGCCACGGCGTCAACCGTGGTGGTCGGCACATCGGGGCGGATAATCGTCGTGAATTCATAAAACGCCATGGCGTTTAGGCTCTCCTTGTGGACTTGGCCATACTCTGGCCGGTAGCCCGCCCCCCATGGGCGAGCAAGGTGAGGCTCTGTTTGCATATTTCGCCAAGGTATGCAAGAAGAAAATCATGCAAAACACCGCGATTTTGATGTTTCCTGGCCAAGGCAGCCAACACCCAGGCATGGCGGAAGGCTGGTTCGCCAGCGCCGCTGCCCGCCAGGTGCTAGAGCAAGCCAGCGAGGCGGTGGGGCAAAATTTGGCGACTCTGATGGCCCCTGAGGCCGACCCGGCGCTGCTGACCCGCACCGACAACGCCCAAGTAGCGCTGTTGGTGGTGGGGCTGATGGCCGCCGCTGCGCTGCAGGAAGCAACGCAAAAGCCCTTGAAAGAGCTGGCGAAATATGTGGCCGGGCATAGTTTGGGCGAATACACCGCCGTGGCCGCCGCGGGCGGGTTGACGGTGGCGGGAGCGGCCCAGCTGGTGCGGGTCCGCGGCCAGGCGATGGCCCAGGCCGCGCCGGGGGGGATGAGTGCCGTACTGGGGTTGGCGCCTGACCTGCTCGCCGCGGTAATGGCAACACAAACCCATGTTTGGCTGGCCAATGATAACTGTGAAGGGCAGGCGGTGATTTCCGGTACGCTGGAGGCCTTGCCGGGGGCGGAAGCGGCACTGAAAGCCGCCGGGGCCAAACGGGTGCTGCGCTTACCGGTGGGCGGGGCGTTCCATACCCCGCTGCAAACCGCCGCGCGGGAGGCGGTGGCGGCCTGGTTGGTGGCTCAGCCAATCGGGCCATTTCAGTTACCATGTGTGATGAATTATACGGCACAAATTCATGAAAATGAAACAGATATTAAGGAAAATTTGACCCAGCAAATCACCGGCCAAGTGCGTTGGCGGGAAGCGATGCAGCAGGCGGCGGCGCAGGGGGTCACGCAGGCGCTGGAGCTGGGCTGCGGCAAGGTGCTGGCCGGGTTGGCGCCCCGTTGCGACAGCCGCCTGCAGGCCGTGAGCCTTACCGGACAGGAGGAGTTGCTGCGTTACTTGGAGACGGTGCTGTAGGTTCCAACCGGAGGGTGTGGGGCAACGGCCCCCCGGCGGCGGCTTCCAGGCATTGCAGGTAAGCGTGGAAACCGCCGCGCTGCAACAGGTTCAAGTTGGCATCCATTTTGAGCGTATAGAGCCACAGCCCCACCGGCATGACGGTGAGCAGATAAATCACCGCAAAGGCCACGAGCCAACCCCACGGAATACGGCGGTGCGGGGCGGAGGCAGGCGGGGGGGTGGTCATGCGCCCTTCCTAACAGAGCGCAGCCCCTTAAGCAAACTCACGCCGTGGAAATTGCGGGGTGGGCAGTTGAAAGGCCGCCCAGGGTGTGGGTTCGGTGCCCCACCAACGGGCGTTGACCAGCACCGCCCCACCAGGGCCGACGGGCCCCAACACATCCAAGGCCGATGGTTCGGGGAGGGGGAGGCTGGCCAGCGTGGCCAGATCAGGAAGGGAATAGAAATGGGTGGCAGTCCACATGGGTGGGGCTTTCCTTAGGCGGTGAGGGCTTGCAACTGAGCGTTGGGCAGGCGGGCCGGGGTGTAGATCAGCCGCCGCAGCCAGCCATTGAGCGGCTCGGCGCCGGTTGCCCCGGTGCCGCAGCGGAAGGTGGTCAGCCCGGTAGGGATGATGGCGGTGAGGTCGGTCATCACCGTACCGCCGTTGAGGCACCCGGCGCGATCATTGGTGGCCCAGGCCACGGCACTTTTGTTTACGGCCCCCAGCAGGTAACTGTTCGGGGAAGACGTATCGCCTTGGGTAACCCCGCCGCTGCTCATGATCATATTCAACCGTTGCCCCGGGCCCGCACTGTAGTAGGCGCCAATCCGGTTGGCGGCGTTGCCCGCATCGGCTTGCCACAGCGTGGGGAAGTTGCCGCTGACGGGCACGGCCAGGGGTTCAAACTCGGCGTACACCGTGCCTTCTTGCGGATTAAACCCCAAGGCGGCCAAGTCGGGCGCGAGGCAGAGGTCGGTGGCGCGGGTAGCGGCCACCGTGGTGGTGGGAATGAACGAGCTGGCAAAGCCTCCCACTTCCAGGTTGGCGAACGTCACGCTGCCGCTGACCGTGACGGTCAGACTGTCCGCCGTGGGGGTGAAGGTGAGCGTCGCCCGGCTGGGGAACGCGCCCGTGCCGTTCAGCACCCCACTGGCGGCACCGCTGAGGGTGACGCTGCCGGTGCCGTAAAAGCTAAGCGTGTGGGCCACCGCAGTCACCGTCACCGTTTGTGTGGCCAGTGTCGCCGCGTTCAGCAGCAGATTGGTGCGCGGGCGCTCGATCATCAGCCCGCGCGGTTGCAGCGTGGTGGGGTGAAAATCGAAGCGTGGGGCGTTTTGGGCCAGGGTTTCCAGCTGGCCGGTGGGGGTGAAATCGGTGGCACCGCTGGCGCGGCTGAAGGTCAGCCCGGCGGGCATCACCCCTTCCAGAAAGCTCAGCACCACCGCCCCGGCGCTGCCGCTGGGGTTTTGCGTGGGCGGCACACACGGGTTTTGGGTCGGCATACGGGTTGGCATGGCGCACCCCCTTAGGCTTGGCGCACTTGCAGGGCCCAGGTGCCATCGGTGGCCACCAGGCGGAGGCCGCTGACCGGGCGTAGCACCTTTTCGGCGCCGGTGCTGGTGCGGCTGCCGAGCGGGCTGTTCACCCAGGTGGCGGTGCCGGCGGCGATCCGTTCGGCGTCATCCAGCGTAATCTGTAGCCGGGCCCCGGTGGTAGGAGTGCCCGCGGTCAGGCGCAGCACGGCGGCCACTTCGCGGGTTGGGTTGACGATAAATTCATCGGAAAAGCTGGTGATGCCGGTTTGTTCTTCCAGGTTAAAGACGGTGCGGGCGGGCATGATGATGTTCTTTCTTAAGGTTTAGGGAGAGGGCTAGGGATTCAGGCGCCGGGTTTGCAGGGTCCACACGCCATCCCATACCAACAGTCGTAGGCTGGAGACTGGGAACGGCAGCGCCGCAGCAAAATTCCCGAGCTGCCGGGAGCCATAATCAATCCAGACGGCGTCGGTGGGGTTAATGAAGTTCACGTCGTTGAGCGAATACTGCAGCTGCGCGCCCAACTTTGGGCTCTCATGGCTAAGGTGCAGGCACACCAGGTAAATGAAGCGCGGATTAAGATTAAAAATTTGGCAGCCTTGGTTATCCAGTCCACGCACTTCCCGGAAGACATCGGCAGTTTTTTGGGTAAAATACGTTGGGTCAGCGGTATCGGCGGGGTGAGGCGGGCGGGTCTTAGCTTCGGTCGGCAGTTTCAAGCTTTCTGTGGCATCTTTGGATTCTTTGGTGGGGAGCGAGGTGGCCATGGCGATCCTTCCGTTACAAGAAAAGCCCCCTGGC
>JADCGN010000051.1 GCA_020249005.1 Alphaproteobacteria bacterium | reverse complement strand
GGGTCGATCACCTGCATGGTTTCGGCGCTCCAGTGGCCGAAGGGGTCGGCCAGTAGGCTGTCCACCGCCCGGGCGCCGCCGCGGGTGGCGATGTAGAAATCTTCGCCCAGCTCGCGCACGTAATCGTCGTGGGCAGCATCCAACAGCACCATCGCGCTGGCCAACAGTTCCAGCGGGGAAGGCTCGTCACGGCCCTCGGGGGCGTCCACGCCCAGCGTCTCGGCCAGGGCGTCCCAGTCGGCCAGCATGGCGTCATCCACCGGCAGGTCAAAGGTCAGGCCGTCGCCGCTTTCGGCCACCAGCTCGCGGGCTTCTTCCAGGGCGCGCTCGGGGTGCCAGCCGCTTAAGGTCAGCAAATCGCCCAGCTGGTAGTGCGGGTTCAGCTCTTCACCCTGCGGGTTCTTCAGCTGCACCACCACCAGGCGGCAGCGGTGTTGGCGAATCGCCAGCAGCCAGCGCAGGTGCAAAAAGGCATGCTCCATGGTTTCCCCCACCGCCTGGGAAAGCTCCTCGTCAGGCGCGTCATCCCAGCCTTCCAGGCACAGGTCGAGTACCTTCGCGGGCAGAAAGACTTCGCGGGTTTCGGGCTTAGGCATGGGACATGCCTTTCCGTGTCATCCCTGCGGAGGCAGGGATCTCGTTGGGACGTGTGAAGACCATACCCCAGCAGCCTAACCGACGCGAGGTGATCCCTGCCTGCGCAGGGATGACAAAACGTAAAGCTTTAGCCATGCACCGCTCCTTCGCAGCGGGTGCAGAGGCCGCTCGTTTCCAGCGCATTGTAGTATCGCCAGCAGCGGGGGCATTTGTGGCCGGGGTGTTTAGCAGCTTCAATTGTTAAACGTTCCTCAGCACGGCCATTAATTTGTACTTCTGAAACACCAAAAATGTTCGCCAAATTATCAGTTTTGCATGCTTCTAAGCTCATCCCTCCGACCTCCTCGGAGAAATTAATGCCTAATGTCACTATGGCATCAGCATTAGCGCCAATTTTACCTTCGCTTCGTAGCTTCTCAAGCGCTACGTTTACTTCATCACGAATGCTTAAATAGCGTCCCCACTTTTGGGTTGAGAAACGTACCCACTCATCCGACACAGCATACTCCTCCAAATGCACGCACGCCGCATCACCATAGCGGCTGCGCCAGGCTTCATCAGTAGTGAAGGGGATGACCGGCGCGAAGTGCGTCACCAGGCCGCGGAAGATCTGTTCCAGCGCATAGACGCAGGCCAGCCGCGCCGGGCTGTCGGCGCGGTCGCAATACAGCGTATCCTTGCGCACGTCGAAGTAGAGGTTGCTGAGTTCGGTGCTGATGAAGGTTTGCAGCGTCCGCACCCCCAAGTGGAATTGGAAGGCGTCGTAATGCGCGCGCACCTCGGCCAGCACGGTGCCGAGGCGGTGCAGGATGTAGCGTTCCAGCTCGGGCAACGCATCGGCGGCCACCGGGGCCACCGTGCCGCCGTTTTCCGGCAAGTTGCCCAACAGCCAACGGAAGCTGTTGCGGATGGCGCGGTATTGGTCGGCGGCGGCTTCCATGTGGGCCGGGCTGTAGCGCACCTCTTCGGCGTAATCCGAACCCCCCACCCACAGGCGGATGATGTCCATCCCGTACTTGTCCAGCAGTTCGCCCGGGGTGGTGCCGTTGCCCAGGCTTTTGCTGAACTTGCGGCCTTGGCCATCCACCACGAAGCCGTGGGTCACCACGCTTTCATACGGCGCGTCGCCGGTGAGCGCCACGCTGGTCAGCAGCGAGGAATGGAACCAGCCGCGGTGTTGGTCGGAGCCTTCTTCGTACACGTCGGCCACACGCTTGCCGTCGGTGCGGGCGAAACGCTGGCCCGGGGCGCTGTCGGCCTGCACCACGTGGTGCCAGGTGGTGCCGCTGTCGAACCAGACATCCAAGATGTCGCGCACGTAGGTAAAATCTTCGGGTGTTTTGCCGTGGGCCTGCAGCCAACCTTGCGGGAATAGCTCGGCTTCACGGCCACCCAAGCGGCTGTCCCAGGCATCGATGCCTTCGTTGCGCACCAGCGCCTCCACATGGGCCCATACGGCGGCATCGGCCACGGGTTGGCCGGTGGCCTTGTCCACCATGATGGTAATCGGCACGCCCCAGGCGCGCTGGCGGGAGATGCACCAATCCGGCCGGCCGGCAATCATGCTGCCGATGCGGTTTTCACCGTAGCCGGGCACCCACTCCACGCCTTTGGTGCCCTCGCCGCGAATAATATCGAGGGCGCGCTGACGAATACTTTTATCAAATCCAGGCACCATGACGTTATCAAGGTCAATGAACCACTGGTGCGTGGTGCGGAAAATCACCGGGGCCTTGCTGCGCCAAGAGATGGGGTATTTGTGGGTGTAGCTGCTGCTGTGGAGCAGCTTGTCGCCCAAGGCGGCCAGGATGTCGGTGGTCACGGCTTTATCCAATACGCTGCGCCCCGCGAGTTTTAAGCCTTCCGGTAGGCCGTCATCGACGTACGCCTCGTAGCGCCCGCTGCCGTTGACCGGACAGGCCAGGTCCAACCCGTGCTGCACGCCCAGCGTAAAGTCTTCGGCGCCGTGTGCGGGTGCAATGTGCACCAGCCCGGTGCCGCTGTCGGTGGTCACGTGGTCGCCATGGTACACTTGGCCGGTACGGTCAGCGTAGAGGGGGTGGCGGTAGGTAAGGCCGAGGAGATCGGAACCTTTCTTGTGTAGATTACTTCCAATTTTATAGTCGTGGATCGTGCCAATGACTTTAAACTCTTTAGCAATAAATGATC
>JADCGN010000050.1 GCA_020249005.1 Alphaproteobacteria bacterium | reverse complement strand
GGCTTGACTGGGCTGGGTAAAATCCCTATATCGGCAACGGTTGGGCCGTTAGCTCAGTGGTAGAGCATCTCGCTTTTAACGAGAGTGTCCACAGTTCGATCCTGTGACGGCCTACCATTTTTCCACCATTTTTTCTTTAACCTTCTTGAAAAGCTCCTAAAACGCCCTATCTGGTGATGACGGCCAGTGATGGCTAACCCCTCGGACTATGGAGAAAACCTATGTCCAAGCTACCCTTGCGTTTCGCCCCGGGCTACCAGCGGCGCCTACCGTCTGGCCCGAACCGCTTCCGGGCCATGGCGCCCAAGGCCCAACCGGGCCGGCCTTACAATATCGGTGAGCGCTGGAGTGTGCTCCCCGCCTGGCTGCAGGGGCCGTTGGTCGCGGTTCCCGGGGTGATCGGGTTGTTTTCCCTGTTCATGTGGTTCAAAACCTAGCGAACCCGACGCATTCTGAGGGCTCCCCCACCAGGGAGCTCTTTTTTTGGCCTTCTCTCAGGCTTGACAACCCCCGCCAAACCCCTTAAAGCGCCAAGGAATTAAAGGAATTGTACCGATGAAAGCCAACCTGCACCCGCCTTACCACACGGTTACCGTGCAAATGACCGATGGCACCACCTACCAAACCCGCACCACCTGGGGCGAAAAGGATGCCAAGCTGCAGCTGGTGATCGATCCCAAAAACCACCCGGCCTACACCGGTGAGCGCAAGGTGCTCGACAGCATGGGCCGCATGGAGAAGTTCATGAAGAAATACGGCGCCGCCAAATAGGTTGCGTTTTTATAAAAAGCCGCCCTTGGGGCGGTTTTTTGGTAGGCGATTACGTTTTGAGTGCCGCCGTGCGGGCCCGCGCCTGGGCCAACCGCCACTTGGCAATTTCGGCATGGTTGCCGCCTTGCAGGACTGCAGGCACCGCTTGGCCTTCCCACACCGCAGGGCGCGTGTAATGCGGGTATTCCACCAACGGCTCTTGGGTCTCGGGGTCGATCAGGTCAAAACTTTCCTCATGCAGGCTGGCATCGCCCCCTAACACGCCGGGCAACAGGCGCACGGTGGCATCCAACACTACCTGGGCCGCCACTTCGCCACCCGAAAGCACATAATCGCCGATGGAAAGCACCTCATCCACCTCCGTCTCCAACACCCGCTGGTCCACCCCTTCATAATGGCCGCAGAGCAGCACCAAAGGCTGCTCCAACGCCGCCAAGCGGCGCGCATGGGCCTGGGTGAAGCGCTGACCGGCGGGCCCCAAATACACCACGTGGGCCACCCCCCCCGCTTTGGCCTGCCGAATGGCTGCGGCCACCACCTCAGGCTTCAGCACCATGCCCGCGCCGCCGCCATAGGGGGTGTCATCCACGGTGCGGTGTTTATCGGTAGCAAAATCGCGGATATTCACCACCGCCAGCTGCCATTTGCCCTGCTGCAACGCCCGCCCGACCACGCTATGCCCCAGCAAGCCGGGAAAGGCCTCAGGGAACAGGGTCAGCACTTTGGCCAAAAACATAGCTGTTTGGTAAAGGAATTGCTTGCGCTTGCCAAGCGGCTTTGTGCATACTGCTGCGTAACTTCCCGTTTTCACAGGAGTGCGCTATGCACACGATCCTCGTCGTCGACCCCGACAGTTACCTCATCAAGGAGCTCCAACAACGCTTCCCCCAAAAAAGAATTCTGCATGCGCAAGATGCGCATATCGCGCTCGAACTGGCCCACGAGCTTAAACTTTCGTTAGATGTGGTGCTGGTACGGCATGGCCTGCTGCGCCGTTGCCCCGATGGCATCATGCTCGTGCTCTTACTGAAACTACGCGACAACTTTCGGCACACCCGCTTCGCGATGTTGTTCGATACCCCGCATGACAGCCGTGATGCCCGTGCCGCCTTCGCTGCTGGGGCCAGTCGCACGTTCTTCTACCCACGCGAGGCCGAGTTTGTTTCCTTCTTGGCGATGCAACTAATCGCCTTGCTCTACCGTCCCACCACGCCCCCCTGGGGGCCCTGGTTCTCCACCGCTTAGGCGGTGGAGCCTTTTTTATTGCTTGCGCTGGGCCCCCGCTCTCCCGTAAAGCCTTGGCCATGCTGCAAACCACCTTTACCGCTCCCAAAGCCTTGGCCGATACCCTGCTGGCGCTGACCGAAACGCACCCGGAGATTACGTTGGATGTGGGCGAAATCGTGCCCAACCACCGCCCAGAGTACGCAACCCATTTTACCTACACCCTGTGGCTCCCGGCCGGGCTGGAAGCGGTGGCGCAGGCGGCCGCCAACCAGCCGCTCAGCTTTCAGGCCGTGGATGAGACCATCGATTACGTAGCGCAAACCAAGGCGCTGTTTCCGCCGTTGCAGATTGGCCCCTACTTCATTGCCCGCAACGAGGAACCCACGCCGCCTGGCCTGATTGGCCTCACCATCGCCCCCAACCGGGCGTTTGGCAGCGGCGAGCACGCCACCACCACGGGGTGCCTGTTGGGCTACGAGTGGCTGTTGGCGCAAGGCCACCAGTATGCGCACGCGCTGGATTTTGGCGCAGGCAGCGGGGTGCTGGCCATTGCCGCCGCCAAACGCCAGAGCACCCAAGCCTTGGCGTTGGATAACGATGCGCCCAGCGTGGAAATCTGTGTCGAAAATGCCGCGCTGAACGGGGTTGCGGCACAGATGACTAGCCAGTTGGCCGAAACTCCGCCGGAGGGCCAAACCTTTCCGCTGATCTTCGCCAATATTTTGCTTCACCCCTTGCTGGAGCTGGCCGAACCCCTGGTGCGCTGCCTGGCGGATACCCCTGGGGCGGCGCTGATTCTTTCCGGCTTTACGGTTGAACAGGGCCCTGAACTGGCGGCGCGTTACGAAGCGCTGGGCCTCAAGCGCCAATGGCAGCATGCCCACGCGGGTTGGTTGGCCGAAGTGTGGCAACGCGGGTAAGCCCGCCACACCTGGTAAGGTGCTTATACGCCTAGGAATGGTCGTCCCAGCCTGATTCGGCTAGCCTTCAGCCATGTCTGGTAAAACCTTGCCTCCCGCCAAGCTGCTCTACGAAAACGCCGCCAACTGGCACTACGCGGTGGGTGAAGCGATCAGCGACCCTGCGCTGTGGTATCAATCGCCCAAGGGCGTCACCCATGCGGTGGTGAATGAATTGGAATACGGCCATTTAGAAGGCTTGGCCCAGGTGGATCAGCTGCACGGCTTCAACGCCGCGCGGCAAGGGCTGAAGGGGGCCCCGCTTACCCTGCCCAACCTGGTAAAATGGTTAATGAGCCTGGAAAAGAAACCACCCCACACGGTGGAAGTGCCGCGCAACTTCCCCAGCGGCCTCTACCAGCAATTGCACGCCGCCAAGGTGCCGGTAAGGGTGGCGGAAGCCGACCTGTTCTTTCCTTCCCGCGCGCTTAAAACGGTGGCCGAGCTGAAAAAGCTGCGCGCCGCCCAAGCGCTCAACGCGCAGGTCATCCGCCGCGCGCTGCAGCTGCTGCAAGAGGCCGAAATCGCCCGCGATGGCCGCCTGTTGTGGCACGGCAAACCCCTCACCAGCGAAATTGTGCGTGGCCAGATGAATGCCCTCGCCGCTCAGTTGGGCGCCACGGAATTCGGCGGCGGGCCGATTGTCGCCGGTGGTGCCCAAGGGGCCACCCCGCACGACCGCGGCCATGGCGTGTTAAAGGCCAACCAGCTGATCGTGATTGATTCCTTCCCCCGCCACGCCAACGGCTATTGGGGCGATTGCACCCGCACAGTGCTGAAGGGCCAGCCCACCGCCTGGCAGCAAGAGCTCTATCTGGCGGTGCTGGAAGCGCAAACTCTGGCACTTAAGTTGTTGCGGCCCGGGGTGGATGGCCAGGACGTGCACGCGGCGGTGCAAACCTTCCTCACCAAGGCGGGTTTCCCGACCGGGGTGAATGACCAAGGCCGCCCCTACGGCTTTTTCCACGGTACCGGGCACGGGGTGGGCTTGGAACTGCACGACCCCGGCCCCCGCACCCTTTCCAGCGTCAGCTGCAAGCTGCAGGCTGGGATGGTGACCAGCGTGGAGCCCGGCCTCTATTACCCTGGCAAAGGGGGCGTTCGCATCGAGGACGTGGTGGCCATCACGCCCGATGGCTACCAAAACCTCACCAAGCTTGAGAAAAAGCGTTGGGTCATCGATTAATCAATCGATTATTGTTCTTGCACTCTAAATTTAAGACTGCTAATTATCACCCCGTTGCGTGGAGTGATAATTTCGCCCCTCGCCGGATGCAGAATGACAACAACGGAGACTGTGGAGATGACCAAGTTGGCCGACAAAATCCAACCCCTGAATGACCGTCTGGTGGTGAAGCGCCTGGAAGCGGAAGACAAGACCAAGAGCGGGATCATCATCCCCGACAACGCCAAGGAAAAGCCTCAGCAAGCCGAAGTGCTGGCGGTGGGCCCCGGCAAATGGAACGAAGACGGCGACGAGCGCGTGCCGATGAGCGTGAAGGTAGGCGACAAGGTGCTGTTTAAAAAGTGGGGCGCCGATGAAGTGAAGGTGGATGGCGAAGAGCTGCTGGTTTTAGCCGAAAGCGACGTCATCGCCATTCTGAAGTAAATTACAACCATCAACTTACAACCAACAACTGGAGTGTAACGACAATGCCTGCCAAAGATCTCAAATTCGGCACCGACGCCCGCGCCAAAATGCTGACCGGCGTCAACACGCTGGCCAACGCCGTGAAGGCCACCCTGGGGCCCAAGGGCCGCAACGTGGTGCTGGATAAATCCTTCGGCGCCCCGCGCATCACCAAAGATGGCGTGAGCGTGGCCAAGGAAATCACCCTGGCCGACAAGTTTGAAAACATGGGCGCCCAAATGGTGCGCGAAGTGGCCAGCAAGACCGCCGACCTGGCGGGCGATGGCACCACCACCGCCACCGTGCTGGCCCAAAGCATCATCAACGAAGGCACCAAGGCCGTGGCCGCCGGGATGAACCCGATGGACCTGAAGCGCGGCCTCGATGCCGCCGTGCAAGCCGTGGTGGCCGAGCTGAAAACCCAAAGCAAGAAGGTCGGCAAAGGCGATATCGCCCAAGTGGCCACGATTAGCGCCAACGGCGACGCCAGCATCGGCGAAGACATCGCCAAAGCGATGGACGCTGTGGGCGAGGAAGGCGTGATTACGGTGGAAGAAGCCAAGGGCCTGGAAACCACGCTCGAAACCGTGAAGGGGATGCAGTTCGATCGCGGCTACCTCTCCCCCTACTTCATCACCAATGCCGACAAGATGCATGCGGAAATGAAGGATGCGCTGATCCTGATCACCGACCGCAAGATCAGCAGCCTCGAGCAAATCCTGCCGATCCTGGAGCCCATCGCCCAGGGCGGGCGTGAGCTGGTGATCATCGCCGAGGATGTGGAAGGCCAAGCGCTGGCCACGCTGGTGGTGAACCGCCTGCGCGGCGGCCTGAAGGTGGCCGCGGTGAAGGCCCCGGGCTTCGGCGACCGCCGCAAGGCCATGCTGGAAGACATCGCCGCGCTAACCGGCGGGACGGTGATTAGCGAAGACACCGGCATGACGCTGGAAAACGTGCAGCTGGGCCACCTGGGCAAAGCCGGCACCATCACCATCACCAAGGACCACACCACAATTGTGGAAGGCAAAGGCGACAAAAAAGCCGTGGATGCCCGCGTGGCGCAAATCCGCCAGCAAATGGAGGAAACCACCAGCGACTACGACCGCGAGAAACTGCAAGAGCGCCTGGCCAAACTGGTCGGTGGCGTGGCGGTGATCAAGGTCGGCGGCTCCACCGAAATTGAGGTGAAGGAGAAAAAGGACCGCATCGACGACGCCCTGGCCGCGACCCGCGCCGCGGTGGAAGAAGGCGTGGTGCCGGGCGGTGGTGTGGCCCTCATCCGTTGCCTGAAGGCGCTGGACAGCGTGAAGACCGCCAACCCCGACCAAAAGGTGGGCGTGGACATCATCCGCAAGGCGCTGGAAACCCCGCTGCGCACGATTGCCAGCAACGCCGGGGAAGATGGCGCCGTGGTGGCTGGCAAGGTGAAGGAAGGCAAGGATGCCTTCGGCTACAACGCCGCCAATGGCGAATATGGCGATATGGTCAAGTTCGGGATCATCGACCCTGCCAAGGTGGTGCGCTGCGCCCTGCAGGATGCCGCCAGCGTGGGGGGCCTGATGATCACCACCGAAGTGATGGTGACCGACCTGCCCGAGCCCAAGCCCGCGGCCCCCGCCGCCGGCGGTATGGGCGGTATGGGTGGGATGGACTTCTAAGCCCAGCCCCCTGCTCAAAGCCAACGGCCCCTGCGGGGGCCGTTGGTGTATGGTTGGGTTGGCCTTAGCCGCTCTTGCGTTTCTTGGGGGCTTTTTGTTGATACGTAAACCGCGCCGTCAACTCATCGTAAAACAGCTTCAACAAATTTGGGAGATCATGCAGGTAGCCCAACAATTTGGCCTTTTTGTAAACCAGACCAAAATCGGCCAGCGTAAGGTTATCGAGATTTTCCACATAGTCGGGGCACGCAGCGCCAAAATACTTTTGGAAGGCGCGGGCCCGTTGCTCCTTGTTCAACGGCAGAAACGCCACCTTGAACATAAACCGCCGCAACACCGCGCTGTCCAAGTCTTCCAAGCTGTTGGTGGTGCAGAAAATCGGGAAATTGTGTTTGTCGATTTCTTGGATAAATTCATTCACCAACTGGGCTTGCCAGAGGCGCTCGGTTTGCTTGCGGTCGTACAACAAGGAATCGGCCTCATCGATGATGATACTGGCCTGATTCCGTTTGGCATGGGCGAAAATTTGCCGAATTATTTTTTCCGACACCCCCACTCTAGAAAATAGCACGTCCGAGGTGCGCACCACCATCGACTTCAGTCCCAAAGTCTTGGCAATATGTTGGGCAAACTCGGTTTTTCCGGTGCCCGGCGGCCCATAGAACAAAACATTCAAGCCTTGGCAGGCACCTACAAATTTAATTCGTTCAACCAGGGGCAAGAGGTTGATATCGGTGTTGACCAAGGCTGGGTCAAAATGGAGGCTGACTTCTGCCCACACCACCGGCGGCAATATGCCAACGGCCTGACTTAATTTACCGCTATCGGCAAGATCGGCAATATCTTCATCGTCATACATAGGATCACATCCTTCAGGTTATCGGTTAAACGTTGCGGTTTCGTAAAATAAATATTGTATAAAGTATTCATTGTCAAGATTATCTTACGCATTCTGGTAAGCCCATGAAAAAAGCCCCTTCGCAGGGGCTCATCAACAAATTGAAGGGTTAGTTTCGCCGCCGCTGCAGCGCCGCCAATTCATCGCGCAGCTGCAGTTTGCGGCGCTTCAGCTGTTTGCTGGCGTCATCCCATACCAGTGTGTGTTTGGCCAATTCATCCAGCTCGGCTTCCAGTGCGGCGATCTTTTGCAGCAGGCTGGCGGCGTGGGGCGCCAGCCTGCCGGCAGCCTGGTTGAAGGTGTGGTTGCTCTGTGCCATCGGCGGTGTCCCCCTTGGTTGTTTCCTTCTTCGTTTGGCACGCCCCGTTATGCTTTGCCTTCTCGGGGGGCGTGTCAAGCGCTTCACCCCTATGGTGCGCCGCAATAAAAAAGATGACAGGAGGGTGCAAACGACGCCCAGCAAGCCCCGTTATTGGGAAAAAAGCTAAATCGCTTCAAAAACTTGGCTTTCCCAGGCCACGCCTAGGATTTTCCGGCATTGGGCGGCATCGGCCGAGTGGTCGAACTGCGCGTGTTCGGTGGCATTGCTGGCGGCGGCGGCGAAGGTGCCCATCGGCACCATGTGCACCTTGGGGGGCCGTAAGGCCGCACCCCGGTAGGCGTTGCGGTAAGAGGGGCTGCGTAAATCCAGCTCGGCATGCAGGCGCTTGGCGATGCTTTGCAGCGTGGTGGCATCCACTTCCCCCAGCGGGCGGGAAATTTCCAACACCCAAAACGGCAAGCGCTCGGCCACCACATGCCCCAGTAGGGCTTCGCGGATAAACACCCCCTGCCCCGACAACGCCGTATTGATGTTACCGATCGCTTCCAGCAGCGCATCTTCCCGCAAGCCTTCACTGAGACCATTCAACTGCACCACCGGGCCCCGCGCCGCCACCGGCAACACCAA
Organism: Alphaproteobacteria bacterium; assembly: GCA_020249005.1. Classification (GTDB taxonomy): domain Bacteria; phylum Pseudomonadota; class Alphaproteobacteria; order UBA2136; family UBA6156; genus JADCGN01. The sequence goes on along the minus strand of JADCGN010000050.1, from coordinate 3,392 downwards.
CCCACCCCCCAAGCCGGGCCCCGGCAGTCCCAGCACGCGGAACACCTGCCCGGTGTTGACGCCCAGCAAGCCGCTGGCGGTGGTCACCACCAGCAAATAATCCTGCCCCATTTCCACCTGCCCGGCATGGAAGCGCCGCGCGCTGCGCGCCAACCGCCCTTGCGGGTCGATATCCGTCACCGGGATGAACTCGGGGAAACATTGGCCTCCCAAATCCAACTCCAGCCGTTGGCGGATGTTGATGTCGGCCTGACTCAGCATCAGCCCCAGCGGGGAAAATTGCCCCTGCACCCAGCGCACTTGGCTGAGCCCTTGCAGCAAGTACCCCAGTTCGGTGCGCTGCAAGGAAAAATCGTGATGGGTGAGCACCAGCACCTGCAGATTGGGCAGCAGTTCGGCCAGCGGCACAAAACGGCCCGCCTGCTGCGCCACATAGAGTGCAAAATCCACCAGCGTCCGGGGTGCGGTCATCAGGGTATCCACGCCGCTGCCGTGGGCCAGCAGTTGGTCGCGCATCGCATTAAACCATTGCCAACGGCTGCCGCTTTTCGGCAACCCGCTGGTGACCGGCCCTACGCGGGGGTTGCGGAAACGGTTGATGAAACCGGCCCGTTCTTGCTCCAGCAAGGCCAACCAACTGGCCAGCGGCACCGGCAGCGGGCCGTGGCTGGTTTCGTGCTGCACAAACTCCGGCTCGTTCAACACAAACCAGCGGCCGCGCACGCCAATCCCCTGGCTCTTAAGGCGATTGGTCAGGCGGCGTTCGGCTGCTAAAGCATCGGCCAGCAGCTCGGCAGTCACCGGCAACGGTACGCCCTTGTAGGCCACCGCCGCCTGCGGGGTGCCCTTGACCAACAGGTTGGGGCTTTGCAGCACCTGCAAGGCATCGGTACTGCCTTGCGGCAACATTTTGCCCAGGCTTTCCAAAAACACCTGCGGCGCCAGCACCGGCACCGCCCGGGTAAAGCCGGCATAGAGCTGGGTATCATCCTTAAAGCTGGCCAGCCGCGGCAAGCCCAATTGGGTAAACAGGCTGCAGCCCGTGCGGGCCTTTAAAATCTGGCGAAGCGGTTGCAGCACCGGGGCGCTCATGGGTTGACAAGCCCCCTTCCCCCCGCCAGCGTAGCACCCATGTTCAACCACTGGTTCGCGTACGTCATGGTCGGCACCTTCCTGTGTGCCATTGGGTCACTGTTGGTGGGGATGGTCAACCTCGCCGGGCCCCGCACCGAGGCGGAAAGCGCCGCCAAAGCCGGGCGCAGCACCACGCTGATGTTCATGCGTGTGGGCTTCTGCTTGGCGTTGCTGGTGGAAATCATCATCTATCTTACCTACGTTAAGCCCTAAACTTTACCAGCCCCCTTGCCGCCCTTGGCGGCAGGCTTCTTCAGCTTCAGGGTGGGCGCGGGTGTTTCTCCATTGGCCACCGAAAGCAACGGCGGCGCTTCGGCCCAATCGTTCATAATCTTGCCGCGGTAGGCTTCAATCAGCCCGCGCAAATCGGCCTGCGGTTTAGCGTACAGCCAGCCCTGCCCGGCATCCACGCCCAGTTCCAACAGCGTGGCGGAAATCGTGCGGTCTTCCACAAACTCGGCAATCGTGGTGATGCCCAAGCCCTTACACAACGCCACCATCTGCTGCACAAACAGCCGGTCGGTGGCATCGCTGGCCAGGTTCTTGACGTACTCGCCGTCGATCTTTACCAAATCCACCTTCAACAGCTTCAGGTAGCGGAAGCTGGTGAAGCCGGTGCCGAAGTCATCCAGCGCAAAGCGGAAGCCCATGCCGCGCAGGCTATCGATGAAGGCCTTAATGTCATCGATGTCGCGCATCTGGGCCGGATCGTGCAACGCCATGGTTTCGGTCACTTCAAACACAATCCGGGCCGGGTCAACCGGGTAGGTTTTCAGTAGCTCTTGCAGCTTGGGCAGCACGGCCGGGTCGCCCAGCGTGCGGCAGGAGAGGTTGATGCTCACATCTACGCCCAAGCCTTCCTGCTGCAAGGCCACTTGGGTTTGGAACACCCGCTTCACCACGGCCAAATCCAGCTGCTGGATCAGCCCAAAGTGTTCGGCGGCATCGATGTAAAGCGCGGGGCTGCCCACCTTGCCGTGCTCGTCGTAAATCCGCAGCAACGCTTCCGCCAATGGGCGCTCCTGGCCTTGGGGGTGCGGCCAGGTGGTGGTGCGCGCGGGCACAATGGCCTGATAATGCAGTTCAAACTCCTCATGCTCTAGGCAATAACGCAGGCGCTCCAGCCACTTCAGCTGGGCCCGCACGCTGCCCACGGTGTCGCTGCCGGCGTCGGCGGCATCCACAAACAGGCGGTTGCGGCCCATATCCTTGGCTTTGTACATCGCCAGGTCGGCGCTCATGATCAGCTGTTCGGCGGCCTTGCCGTTCAGGCGTTCCTCTTCGCCCTCGCGCACCGCCATGGGGTATTGCACCATCCCCACGCTCATCGTCACGGTCAGGCGCGTGCCGTGGTAATCCACGCCAAAGGCCTTCACGGCATCGATCATCCGCTGCACCTTCTGGCTGGCATCGGCCACCGCAATGTTGTGCATGATGATGCTGAACTCATCCCCGCCGCGACGCGCCACCACGTCGGTACTGCGCACGTTGTCGCGCAGAATGTCGGCCACCCCTTGCAGGATTTGGTCCCCCGCCTCGTGGCCGTGGGTGTCGTTGATTTCCTTAAAGCGGTCGAGGTCGATAAACAGCACCACGCCTTGGGTGCTGTGGCGCTTGGCCAAGGTCACGGCCCGGTCCAGCTCTTCCTTAAAGCGCAGCGAATTGAGCAAGCCGGTGAGGTGGTCGGTGGTGGCCAGGCGGTACACCTGGTCGCGCTCGATCTTGCTGGCGGTGATGTTGCTGGCGGCCCCGCGGTAGCCGGTAAACTCTTGCTGGGCATCCAGTACCGGCACGCCGCTCAGGCGCAGGCACACGCGGTTGCCGTCTTTGGCGTTGGTCCAGAATTCCAACTCACGGTAGGCCTGGCGGCGCTCGGTGCGGCTCACCACCAGCTCCCGCACCGGGTCATCCTCGGCCGGGAACAGCACATCCAATTGGCCGCGCCCTTCCAAATCCTCGGCGGCAAAGCCCAGCACATGGTGCACCCCGGGGGAGATGTAGGTAAAACGCCCGGCGCGGTCGGTCTCCCACAGCCAGTCGGCACTGCTGGCGGCAAAATCACGGAAGCGCTGTTCGCTGCGGGCGATACTTTCCAGCATGGTTTGGCGCTGGCTGACGTCGCGGCCGTGCAGCACCACGTCGCGCACCACCCAGTCGCTGTCGGGCAAGCCATGGGCGGCCAAATCCACACTGGCCCAGGCGCCGCCCAGTTTGGCCAGCTGGCAGGTAAACTCTTCGGCCTTGCCGTTGGTGAGAAT
>JADCGN010000005.1 GCA_020249005.1 Alphaproteobacteria bacterium | reverse complement strand
TTTTGTGTTTTTTTGACGATAAGCACTAAAACCTTCAAATGCAATTTCTGGCTTTTTAATTAAACGACCCTTCTGAACCTGGTCGTCCATTATTTCTATTTTAAATGGCTCATTAGAAATACGCCGAAAATAATCGGTCAGATTTGCAATATGAATTTCTTCTCTAACTACGTCGTTACCCTCTGCAATAATTTCCTTCATTCGCGACTCAATTTTCGGCAGGTCATCCGAAGAAATTGGGTTAGGAAAGGCAATGTCGTAGTAGCAGCCATCCTCAATCGTGGGGCCAATCGCCAGGCGGGCGGCGGGGTAAAGTTCCTTCACCGCGCGGGCCAGCACCTGGGCGGCCAACGTGTGACGCACCACCTCCAGGCCGGCGGGGTCTTTCACCGTCAGGATGCGGATGCTGGCGTCGGCACTGATTGGTTCGCTAAGATCCTGCTGCTGGCCATCCACCACAATCGCCACGGCAGCCTTGGCCAAGCCGGCCCCAATGCTTTCAGCCACCGCCTGCCCGGTGGTGGTACCTGCATACTCCCGTACGGAACCATCGGGGAGCGTAAGGCGGGGCATGGGGAGCATCCTTTGTTGAATTGAACCCGCGCAAATTAGGCTATTTTGCCTTGTTTGCCAAGCCGGAATGGGCTTAAAATGCGGGAATGATTGACCCCAACACGCAGCTGTATCCGGAACTGGAACCCTACGCCACGCACCAATTGGCGGTGGGCGATGGCCACGTGCTGTACGTGGAAGAAAGCGGCAACCCCAACGGCCTGCCCGCGCTGGTGCTGCACGGCGGCCCTGGGAGCGGCTGCAAGCCCACCCATCGGCAGCGATTCGACCCCACCAAGTGGCGGATTGTCTGCTTCGACCAACGCGGCTGTGGTCGCAGTACGCCGCCCGCCGAGGGCCCCCTGCACGCCAACACCACGCCGCACCTGGTGGCCGATTGCGAACGGATTCGGGAGCACCTTGGGATTGCCGCATGGGCCTGCGTGTACGGCAGCAGTTGGGGCAGCGCGCTGGCGGTCATCTATGCCGAACGCCACACACCGCAGGTACGCAGCCTGTGCATTTCGGCCTGCTTTTTCCCGGATGAGGACTTTACTTGGGAATGGGCCACGCAGCCCAACGGCCTGGCGCTGTTTGTGCCTGCCGCCTTTCATGAACTCCGCAAGCTCTCACCTACAGCCACAGGGCTGACGATGATTCAGGAACTCACGGCCCAGGGGCCGGAATCCATCCGGACGATGATTGCCTGTCACGCTTTAGCTGCCGACCTAAGCCCTGATGAAACCGGTATTCAGACCTATTTTGCGAGCCCGGCTGGGCAAGCCAATGCGCTGATTGAGGCCTCGTTTTACAGTCGCCGCTGCGACCTGCAGCCCGGCGAACAGCTGGCCAACGCCCATAAGTTGGCGCACCTGCCAATTTTCATTCAACAGGGCCTGCAAGATATGGTCTGCCCCCCCGCCGGCGCCTACCGCCTGGCGGAAGCCTTGCGGGCAGCAGGCGGCCAGCCGGAACTGAGCATGATTCCCGCCTGCGGCCACCGCGGCACCCCAGCCATGGAAGCCGCGCGCGTGGCGGCGCTTGAGACGTTGGCGCACCGCTTACTGTCATCCTGAGGCGGAGCCGAAGGACCCAGGTCTTAACAGCATTAAAAAGACCTGGGTCCTTCGTTGCACTCAGGATGACAGTTTTTGATTTCGGGGCTTGATTTTTACGTTTAGGCCTGCCAGACTTTTTATGTGAATAAAGTCGGTCTCCTGCTGAACCTGCTGCTGGCGTAAGCCAGATTTGCTTGTTTCCGCCCCTGAGACCTGACCTTTTCCCCCTAAGTACCCGAGTAACTTGCTCGCAACCCGCCCCGGCTGTGCCGTGGCCGAACCGACCCCAAGGAGGGGTAACCTGTATGTCGTTCCGTTCGCTTTCCGATGAAGAACTCGACCGCCGCACGGCTGCCATCAATGCGGCCGCCGTCGCGGACCAGGCCGAAGCCTTCCGCCGCGAGTTCCCCGAGCTCGCCGCCCGGCTGCAGCAAGGAAAAACACCGGTGGCAACGGTTCCTGCCGCCGCAACGCCTGACCGCAAGGAGGAGCAGGACCCCTGGGAACTCGGGGCCCCCGGCAGCCAGCGCTGCCGGATGGGCAAACCGCGCCGCCGCCACGGCTGATACGCTGTATTCCACCCCCACGAAATGCCGTAAGGCCCGGACACTCCTGAGAGTGCCGGGCCTTTTGGCGTTCGCAATCAGTAGTGGCGCCGCGGGTCAGCAACCGGGTGGGCAACCCCTTCGGGGGTGACCAGAAAGCGCCGACCATGCTGGTCGACGCAGCTGTAGCAGCCCACGTCACGACGCGGCGCCGGATGGATGACAACCGGCCGCGGCTGCGGACGGTGAACCACCCGACGCGGCTGATGCGGCCGGGGATGGACCACCGGGTTGTAAGCAAGGCTCCTGTAGCCGCTCCAGTAGGAGCAATTGCTCCCACAGTTTGCGACCAGAGCCTGATACTGCGGCAGCGTGGGGAGCTGCCAGCCGCGGCGACGGGCTTCGGCGACCGCACTACCACATTGCTCGTCCACCGCCGCGCGATTCTGCGCGGAGTGATAGAGTGCTGCTGGTTCGTTCTTGAGCTCGGTCAAGATCGATGCCGGCGTGACCGGGCAATAAACCGCCCAGGCCGGGGCGGCCGCGAAGGCCGAACCGAGGAGAGCAAGAAGGCCGAAGAAGACGTTGCGAAGATTGAAGCGCATGGAATCCTCCTGTTGCGCGTGAAAAAAAGGCAATGTGGCCTCCTAGGCCACATTTAGCCTAGGGAAGTGCTGTTCATGTTATAGTGAGATTGTATGGGGTATACAACCCCCACTTGGGGGAGATTTCGCCAAAATACCCGCTTACCGCTTGGCTTTACTGGGTTTTTTCGCGGCGGTTTTGGCCTTGGTGGCCGCTTTGGGGGCTTTGGCGGGCGCCTTTTTGGCGCTGGGGGCCCCGGCCTGCGCCGGGGTTTTCGCTTTCGCTGCAATTTTTTTGGCCGCGGCGGCCTCTTTGCCCTTGGTGAAGCGGGCACGGAAGGCGGCGGTGGCGTCGGCGGCTTCTTGGTTATCGTTCCAGTCGCAGTTGGGGCAGCGGTGCCATTCGCCGTACTTCTTGCTGATTTTCTTGGTAATAATTCCCCAGCTGCACTTCGGGCACGGGCCTTTCACCGGTTCGTCCCACACTGCGTAATTGTCGGCCGGGTAGGTACTGCAGCTCCAGAAAATCTTGCCCAAGCGGCTGGTTTTTTTCACCAATTCGCCTTGGTTAGGCAGGTTTTGCGCCACGCACTGCGGGCAGGCCAGGCCGGTGGTTTCGCCCGGGGTGGCGGCGGGGCCCGATTTTTCGATATAATTGCATTCGGGGTAGCGGTTGCAGCCCTTAAAGCGGCCGTAGCGGCCCAGGCGGTAGACCAATTCGCCGACGCCGCACTGCGGGCAGACCTCGCCGGTGGCCTCGGTGGTGACATCGGATTTTTTCACCGACTCCATCTTTTCCACCGTCAGGCTCTTAAACGGCTGCCAGAAGCGCCGCAGGGTGGGCTTCCAGTCGTGCTCGCCGCGGGCGATGGCGTCGAGGTCGTCTTCCATTTCGGCGGTGAAGTTGTAATCCACGTACTGGCCAAAGTGCTCGACCAGGAATTTGCTGACAATCCGCCCCACATCTTCGGGAAAGAAGCGCTTTTGCTCCAGCCGCACGTAGCCGCGGTCCTGCAGCGTGGCGATGATGCTGGCGTAGGTGGAAGGCCGCCCGATGCCGTATTCTTCCAGCGCCTTCACCAAGGTGGCTTCGGTAAAGCGCGGCGGCGGTTGGGTAAAGTGTTGCTCGGCGTCGATCGTGGGCGTCTGCAGCGCCTCACCTTCCTTCACCGCGGGCAGCAGGGCTTCGCCGTCTTCATCGGCATCGTCGTCCTTGCCTTCCTGGTAGGCCGCCAAAAAGCCGGGGAACAGCACCACGCTGCCGGTGGCACGAAAGTGATGGAATTGGTCGGGCTGGCTGGTGATGGTGATGGTGGTTTGCTCGAGCCGTGCGGGCGCCATTTGGCAGGCCAGCGTACGCTGCCAAATGAGATTGTAGAGCTTGAACTGGTCGTCTTCGAGACCAAGCTGATTGGGCAAGGCTGAAGGGTTGGTGGGGCGAATCGCTTCGTGGGCTTCCTGCGCGTTCTTGCTCTTGCTTTTGTAAACAATCGGCTGGCTTGGCACGTATTCGGCGCCGTATTTTTGGCCAATCAGACTGCGCAGCGCAGCCACCGCTTCGTTGGCCAGGTTGACACTGTCGGTTCGCATGTAGGTGATGTGCCCGGCCTCATACAGGCGCTGGGCGGTTTGCATCGTGCGCCGGGCCGCGAAGCCCAGTTTACGCGCGGCTTCCATCTGCAGGCTGCTGGTGATGAATGGCGGGCTGGGGAAGCGGCGCTTGTCGGCGCGTTCCACCGCCTGCACCGCGTACTTGTTGGGCAACAGCGCGGTTTGCGCCCGCTTGGCCTGGTCTTCGGTGGTGAAGGAAAACTTTTCAACCTTTTTGCCCGCATATTGCACCAAGTTCCCCGGCAAAGGCTTGCCGCTGGCAGTGGTGAACTGGCCGTGCAGCGTCCAAAATTCTTCGGGTTTGAAGGCTTCGATGGCGTCTTCACGCTCGGCAATCAGGCGCAGCGCCACGCTTTGCACGCGGCCGGCACTCAGGCCCCCCTTCACCTTCCGCCACAGCACCGGAGAAAGTGTAAACCCCACCAAATAATCCAGCGCGCGGCGGGCCTGCTGGGCGTTGATGAGGTTCAGCGCCAGGCTGCGCGGCTGGCGCAACGCCTGCTGCAACGCGGTTTTGGTAATTTCGGTAAACTCGATGCGGTGCACATGCAGCGTGGCCGCCTTTTTGGGGTTGCGGCGCTTGATTTCCTCCCACACGTGCCAGGAAATGGCTTCCCCTTCGCGGTCCAAGTCGGTTGCCAGATAGAGCGTATCCACATCCTTCAGCGCCGCCATGATGCCCTTCAGTGTCTGCTCGCTTTTCGCGTCGCTGACTTGGTAGTGCATGGCAAAGTCGTTATCGGGCTCCACCGCCTTTTCCTTGCTCGGCAAATCCCGCACGTGGCCGAAACTAGCCAAAACTTTGTAACCTTTACCCAAATAGCCTTCAATGGTTTTGGCCTTGGCGGGGCTTTCCACAATCACGAGGGCATTTGGGTTCGACATCGCTTTCACGGGTAGCTGGATACAGCGGGCGCTGTCAAGGCTGTTTCCCTGCGCACCCGGGCGCGTACGTACGTGGGGGGCGCGCGGCGCTTGCGCGGCCCACACCGGATTGCTAGGGTACCGCCCATGGTGTGCCACCCCCGTCTCCTGGCCCTGCTGTTGCTTGGGCTGGGCTTGGTGCCCGGGGCCCCCATCTTTGCCATGCCACCCGTGAAAGCCTACGCCATGAAGCCTGCCATTTATTTTGAAATTCCGGTCACCGACCTGGCCCGCGCCAAGCAATTTTATACGGCGGTGTTTGGCTATGATTTTACCGAAGAAACCATTCACGGCAACCGCATGGCGTTTTTTCCGCTGCAGGAAAGCAGCCGCGGGATTACCGGGGCCTTGGCCCAGGGCGAAATCTACCGGCCCACCACCCAAGGCGTGCTGCTGTATTTAGGCGTCTCCAACCTGGCCGCCACACTGGCACGCGCCGAACAGGCCGGGGCGAAGGTGCTCTTCCCCGCCACCGACAGCGGCTACGGCCTGGTGGCGGAAATTCAGGATTCGGAAGGGAACCGGATTGGGCTCAGCCAGCCGCAGTAACCGTTTGCGGCGGTCAACTGGCGTCTCCGCCCGGAGTCGAACCGGGATTTAGAGCTTAGGAGGCTCTCGTCCTATCCATTGAACGACGGCGACGTAAGGGCGGTATGGCCCATGGCTTCCCCAATGGTCAAGCCTCTGCTAAAGCTAACGGCAATGCGAACGATGCTGCTTGGGTTGCTGCTGCTGCCAGGGTTGGCCTGGGCCCAGCTGGAACCTTACGGCGTGGTCAACGGCACCGTCAGCCAGGTGGTGGATGGCGACACGCTGCGGCTCGACAACGGCATGACGGTACGGCTGCTCGACATCAATACCCCCGAGTTGGCCCATGGCGACCGGCCCGCCGAGCCCATGGCGCTGGCGGCCAAACAGGCGCTGGCCACGCTGGCTTTACACCAACCCGTGCAGGTACAATTGGGGCGGCGGGTGTACGATACCTACAACCGGGTGCTGGGCCACGTGTATCTGCGCAACGGCAGCCGCGTGGCGTGGGTCAACGGTGGGTTGGTGCAGGGCGGCTATGCGCATGTTTACACCTTCCCCGACAACCGCCAGTACGGCCCGGAGCTGCAGCAATTGGAAGCCACCGCGCGGGCCAAGGCGTGGGGGCTGTGGGCCTTGCCGCGCTGGCAGATCCGGCCCGCCGCGCAATGCTGTGCCGAGGTGGATTTCGGCCGCTTTGTGCTGGTGCAAGGGGTGGTGAAGGCCGTGGCCACGGTGGATGACCGCACCTACCTGAATTTTGGCGAGGATTGGCGGACTGATTTTTCGGTGGTGATTGACCGCAAGCATGAAAAGAACTTCCGCCCCGCCGCAGAGCCTAAGGAAAAGGCGGCAAAGAAACCCAAGAAACGCGGCAAAAAGGCTAAAAAAACGACGTTTAACTGGTATCAGTACTTGGGCCAAACCGTGTTGGTGCGCGGCGTGGCCCAGCCGGTGAACGGCACCCAAATCCGCGTCACGCACCCCGAGCAACTGCAGGTGGTGGCCCCATGAGCACGCTGCCCGCTACCCTGCCCGATACGCCCATCATGCGCCAATATGCCGAACTGAAGGCGCAGTACCCACACGCCCTGCTGCTGTTCCGGATGGGTGATTTCTACGAGCTGTTTGCCGACGATGCCGTGGTGGCGAGCCACGTACTGCAGATTACCCTGACCCGCCGCCGCACCGCCAAGGAAGGCGACGACGGTACTCCGATGTGCGGGGTGCCCTACCATGCGGCGGAAGGCTATATCGGCAAATTGTTGCAGGCGGGGCACCGGGTGGCGCTGGCCGAGCAGGTGGAAACCCCGGCCGAAGCCAAACAACGCGGCGGCAGCGGCGCGCTGATGGCGCGCAAGGTGGTGCGGTTGTTTACCCCGGGCACGCTGACCGAGGAGGCTTATTTGGAGGCCAAACGGCCCAGCCTGTTGGCGGTACTAAGCGCCGAAGACAATGGGCCGCAGCCGCAACGGCTGGTGCTGGCTTGGCTGGATTTAAGCACCGGCGAGGTGGGGCTGCGCGGCGTGGGTGCGGCCCAGCTGGCGCACAGCCTGGCCGCCTTGCCGATTGGGGAACTGGTGGTGACCCCCACGGTGGCCCCCTTGGTGGAAGGCGTGGTGAGCCGCCAGCTGCTGGCGGTACAGCCGCAACTGTTTGCGCTCAGCACCGCCCAAGCCGCCTTAAAGCGGGCCTACGGCGTGGCCGACCCTAGCGGGCTGGGGCTGGCCGAACCCGCCCGCCAGGTGGCGGTGGGGGCCTTGGTGGGCTATGCCGAACTGACCCAAATGGGAGCGTTGCCCAGGCTGCGCCCGCCGCACCTGCAACTGGCCAGTACCCACTTGCAGCTGGATGCCGCCACGCGCCAGAGCCTGAACCTCACCACTAGCCCCAGCGGCCAGCGGCGGGAGACTTTGCTGGGCGTGCTGGATGACACCATCACGGCGGCCGGGGGCCGCTTGCTGGCCCGCTGGGTGAGCGAACCCTTGGCGCAGGTGGCGCCGATCCTGGCGCGCCAAGCGGCGGTGACCACCCTGGTGCAGCAGCCCACCCGCCGCCAGCAACTGCGCCAAGGCTTGGCGCCCACCGGCGATGTGGCCCGCGCGGTTAGCCGCCTGTTGTTGGGCCGCGGCAGCCCGCGCGATTTGGCCCTGCTGCGTGCTACCGGCCAGGCCCTGCCCGCCTTGCAGGCCGCGGTTGCCGATTGCGACGGTCTGCTGGCCACCCACCGTGCCAACTTGGGCGGATTGGAGCCCCTTACTGCCGAACTATCGCAGGCGCTGGCGGCCGACCCGCTGCCGGCCCTGGTGCGCGACGGCAACTTCATCGCCGACGGCTATGATGCAGAGCTTGACCGCCTGCGCACCCTGCAGCGCGACGCCCAGCAGCTGTTGGCTGCGCTGGAAGCCACCGAGGTGGCCCAAAGTGGGCTCAATGCCAAGCTGCGCTACAACCAAGTGTGGGGCTATTACCTGGAAGTGCCCAAAAGCGCGGGCGCCGTACCGCCCCATTGGGTGCACCGCCAAACCACCACCACCAGCCACCGCTACAGCACGCCGGCCCTGCTGCAGCTAGAGCGCGAGCTGGGCAGCGCCGCCGCCCAAGCGCAAGCACGGGAAGAGGCGTTGTTGGCCACTTTGGTGGCGCTGGTACAAACCCACAGCGTGGCGCTGCTGAACGTGAGCGAAGCCTTGGCCACGTTGGACGTGCTGCAAGCCTTGGCCACGGTGGCGGTGCAGCATGGTTGGGTGGCCCCGGTGGTGGTGGATTCCGGCCAGTTGGTGCTGCAGGAGGCCAAGCACCCGGTGGTGGCCGCTACGGTAGCCGATTTCGTGCCCAATTCGGTGCAGCTGACCAGCGGCGATTTATGGTTGCTCACCGGCCCGAACATGGCGGGGAAAAGCACCTTTTTGCGGCAAACGGCCTTGCTGGTGGTGCTGGCCCAACTGGGCAGTTACGTGCCCGCCCGCGCCGCCACGGTGGGGGTAGCCGACGCCATTTACTGCCGGGTTGGGGCCGCCGATAACCTGGCTGCCGGGCAGAGCACCTTCATGGTGGAGATGCTCGAAACCGCCAACATCCTGAACCGCGCCACCGCGCGCAGCCTGATCATTTTGGACGAGCTGGGCCGCGGCACCGCCACCTACGACGGCCTGGCGCTGGCCTGGGCCTGCGTGGAAGACCTGGTGCAACGGGTGCAAGGCCGCACGCTGTTTGCCACGCACTACCATGAACTCACCGCCTTGGCCGAGCAGCTGCCGGGAGTGAGCAATCACCAGCTGGCGGTCAAAGTCTGGCAGGGTGAACTGGTATTTTTGCATGCGGTGCAACCCGGCGCGGCGCAAGGCAGTTACGGCGTGCAGGTCGCCAAGCTGGCCGGGGTGCCAACGGCGGTGGTGGCCCGCGCGCAAAGCCTGCTGCAGGGGTTTGAGGCGGCGGCCAAGGCCGGGGGTAAGCAGGCGGTGGCACGGCTCGATAGCTTAAGCCTCTTCGCTGCCCCGGTGGCAGCACCCGTGGCGGCGCCTTCGGCGGTGGAAAGCGCACTCCGCGCCACCGATGTGGATGGCCTCTCGCCACGGGAAGCCTTAACCTTGCTCTATCAGCTGAAAGGGCAACTCACGGCATCAAACGCGCCCAAGCAAACGGCAGCGAGCGTCACAACCGAGCAGAATCTGTTAAACTAGCCCTTATGCACGTGTGGTTAATTACCCAGTATTATCCGCCCGAAATCGGGGCGCCTTCCACGCGGCTCAGCGGCTTGGTGCGCGGCTGGCGGCAGTTGGGGGTTGAGGTCACGGTGCTGACCGGCATCCCCAACCATCCGGAAGGCGTGGTGCCGGAAGCCTACCGCGGCAAACCCGCTTACTATACTGAGTCGCAGGACGGCGTCCCGGTGCACCGCCACTGGCTGTACGTGACCCCCAACAAGGGGCGGGTGGGGCGGCTGATGAACCTGCTGAGCTTCATGGCGAGCGTGTGGTGGCGCAACCGCACGCTGCGGACCGCCGCCAAGCCCGACCTGATCGTGGCCTCCTCGCCCAACTTCTTTTGCGCCGTGGCGGGGTGGCTGTTGGCCAAGCGCTATGGGGCGAAGTTTGTGTTTGAGGTGCGTGACCTCTGGCCCGCAATTTTCGTGCAGATGAATATTCTCAAGCCGGGGTTGGTGCTGACCTTGCTCGAGCGCTTGGAGATGTTTCTCTACCGCAAGGCCGATGCGATCGTGACGGTGACCCGCAGTTTTGCCCGCAACATTGCCGGGCGCGGGATTGCCCAGGACAAATTGGGCGTGGTGTTCAATGGCGTGAGCGACGCCGACTACGCCGCCGCCGTGCAACCGCGCCAGAGCGGCGCCACCACCCAACTGCGGGCCAAACTGGGGCTTTCACCCCTCACCAAAATCGTGCTCTACATCGGCAACCATGGCGAATCGCAAGCCCTGACCCAGGTGATTGACGCCGCCCGGCTGCTGTCACGCCGCACCGATACCTTGTTCCTGTTGGTCGGCAGCGGGGCGGAAAAGCAAAAGCTCATCGACTACGCCAAGGGCGTGCCGAACATCCAGTTTTTGCCCAGCGTCAGCCATGCCGAAGTATGGGCCTACTACCAGATGGCCGACATCAACCTGGTGTGCCTGAAGAACATCCCCGACTTTGCGATGTTCATTCCTTCCAAGATGTTTGAAATCATGGCGGCGGAAAGCTGCGCGGTGGCCGCGCTGCAAGGCGAAGGGGCCGAACTGATGCAAGAGAGCGGCGCGGCGCTGGTGGTGCCGAGCGAAAATGCCGAGCGCTTTGCCGAGGCGCTGAACACATTGTTGGATGACCCCGCCCGCCGCAGCCAGATGGCCCAAGCCGGCCGCGCCTATGTGGCCAAGCACTTTCTGCATTCCACCCTGGCGGCCCAGTACGTGGGGCTTTTTAAAAAGCTGTTGGGCTAACGGATGACCGAGCTGGCCCTGTTAGGATTGGCCTTCGGCGGCATCTATGCGCTTGGCCCTTGGGTGGTAAATGTCTGCCGCCAGGGCGGCCTGGTGGCGCCGATTTGCAGCCGCAGCAGCCACACCACCCCCACCCCGCACGGTGGCGGGGTGCTGCTGCCGCTGGTGGCGGTACCCTTGGGGCTATTTGCGGTATGGTGGCTGCAGCTGCCGCACGATAATTTTCTGTACGTGCTGCTGTTGGCGTCGCTGGGCGTGGCGTTCATTGGCTGGCGCGATGACCATGCGAACCTCGACCCCCAACTGCGCCTGGCCGTGCACTTGCCGGCGGTGGCCTTGGCCTTGGCCTACTTGCCGCCACTGTTCGACGTTTTGCCACAAGCCTGGGTGCTGCCCTGGTGGGTGGAAAAGTTGATTTTGCTGTTGGCCTGGGGCTGGTTCGTGAACCTCTACAACTTCATGGATGGCGCCGACGGGTTGGCCAGCGGCAATGCGGTGTTCATCGCCTGCGCGGTGGCGCTTTTAGCCCCAGCATTTGCGCCGCTGGCGTTGCTGGTGGCGGCCGCCGCAGCCGGGCTGCAGCGCGTCAACGGCGCGCCCGCCCGGGTGTTCTTGGGCGATGTGGGCAGCACTTGGCTGGGCTTTATGCTGGGCGGGCTGCTGTTGGTGGCCGCCGCCGACAACACCTGGCAGCAGCTGTGGCCGCTGATGACCATAACGTTGGTGTTCTGCAGCGATGCCACCAGCACCCTCGTGCGGCGGATTGCCCACGGGCATGCGCCGTGGGTACCGCACAAAACCTTCTGGTTTCATCGGGCGCTGGCCTTGGGATTGACCCACCGGCAACTGAGCGGCGGGGTGCTAGGGCTGAACCTTACGCTGTTGGCCCTGGCGTTGGGCAGCTTGGCCACCGGGTGGCCCGAACTGGGCTTTGCCATAGGCCTGCTTCTCATGGCGGCTGTGGCATGGTATATCCGCGCGCATGAACACACCCACCGCACCCGTCACTCCGCGTAAAGTCACCAAAGCGATTATCCCGGCCGCCGGGCTTGGCACGCGCTTTTTGCCCGCTACCAAGGCGATGCCAAAAGAAATGCTGACCGTGGTCAACAAGCCGATTATTCAATATGCGCTGGAAGAGGCGTATGAGGCCGGAATCCGCGAGTTCATCATCATCACCGGGCGCGGCAAGGCGGCGATGGAAAACCACTTCGACTACCCCTATGAGTTGGCCGATACCCTGCAAAAAAAGGGTAAACTGGCCGAGTTGGAGCTGGTGACCAACGTGGTGCCGAAAGACGCCCGGATTTACTACACCCGCCAAGGCGAGCCCTTGGGCCTGGGGCATGCGGTGTGGTGCGGCCACACCATCACCGGCGATGACCCCTTTGCCGTGCTGCTGCCCGATGACATTCTTTGCCGCAACAACGGCAATGACCTGAAGCGCATGATCGACCTGTACGAAACCACCGGGCAAAGCGTGGTATTGGCCGAGGAGGTGCCGGCCGAACGCACCAGCAACTACGGCATCTGCGACCCCGCCGGGCCGGTGGCGGGCGGCGCGATGCCGATCAAGGGCTTCGTGGAAAAGCCTAAGCCCGAAGAGGCCCCCAGCCGCTGCGCGATTGTCGGCCGCTATGTGCTCAGCCCCCGCCACATGGCGTTGCTGGCCAACGGCAAGCCCGGCAAGGGCGGCGAAATTCAGCTGACTGACGCGATGGAACTGGTGGCGAAGGACGAAGGCTTCCAGGCCCATCTGCTGCAAAACCCGCGCTTTGACTGCGGCGATAAAGTCGGCTTCCAGATGGCCAACCTGTACTTTGCGATGAACGACCCCTACATCGCGCCGCGCCTGCAGCCCTTCCTGCAGCAAACCGCCGCCAAGTACGAGCGCCGCCAAGCGCCGCGCGAGGCCTAAGCCCATGGCCGATACCATACTGCTGACCGGCGCCGCGGGCTTCATCGGCTTCGCCTGCGCGCAACGCCTGCTGGCCGAGGGTTGGCGCGTGGTGGGGGTGGATAACCTGAACGACTACTACACCCCGGCGCTGAAGCAGGCCCGGTTGGCGGAATTAGCCAAGCATCCGCAGGCGGCCAACTTTGCCTTCCATCGGCTGGACTTGGCCGACCTAGCCGAGCTTACCGCCTTGGCCTTAGCCACCAAGCCGAGCATGATCCTCCACCTGGCCGCCCAGGCCGGGGTGCGCTACGGCCTGCAGGCCCAGCAGCCCTATTTGCACAGCAACCTGATCGGCCACTTCAACGTGCTGCAGGCCAGCAAAAGCCTGGCGGAGGCCGGCGCCCCGGTGCAGCACCTGCTCTATGCCAGCAGCAGTAGCGTGTACGGCAACCGGGAAGATGATGCGGCTGGGTTCCGCGAGACCGACAACGTCAGCACCCCGGCCAGCCTGTATGCGGCTACCAAGGTGGCCGATGAGGCGATTAGCCACGCCTGGGCGGCCCAGTTTGGCACGCCCCTTACGGGCATGCGCTTCTTTACCGTGTATGGCCCCTGGGGGCGGCCGGATATGAGCCCGCTGCTGTTTCTGCAAGCCTTGCACCAGGGCCAGGAAATTCAGCTGTTCAATCATGGCGACCTGTGGCGCGATTTCACCTACATCGATGATATTGTGGAGGCGATTGTCCGCCTCATTCCCGCCGCGCCGACCACCAAGGTGCCGCACGAGGTTTACAACCTGGGCAACCAGCAGCCCACCCGGCTGGATGCCTACATCGCCACGCTGGAAGAGGTGACGGGCCGCACCGCCAAGCTCAACAAGGTGCCGCGCCCAGCCACCGAGGTTTACCGCACCGCCGCCAACACCGAAAAACTGCAGGCTGCAGTGGGCTGGGCCCCCAGCACCCCGCTGGCCACCGGCCTGGCAAAGCTCAACGACTGGTACCTGGCGCACCGGGAGCTGCTTGGGTGATTCAACTGGTGCTCGTCTCGCTCCCGGCCGCTTGGTTGGCGGCGGGGTTGGGCGTGTTGGGGCAACGCATCTTACCCCTATTGCCGCTGGAGTGGTTGGCCTGGGGGATGGCCAACAGCAGCTTGTTGCTCGGCACTGGGCCACTGTTGGTGGTGGGGGGGTTGCTGGTGCTTTCCTTGGAACTGCTGCGCAGCCAACGCGGCGTGGTGGTGGATAGCGTACTGATGGCCTTGGGCGGCCTGTTTTGGTTGGTGGGGAGCCTGCTGCACCCTAGCCCCGTCTGGAATTGGCTGGCCCAGCCGTTGTTCGTGGTGCTCTTTACCCCAGCGCTGGCCAGCATGGTGGTGCTGACCATCCTCAACGGCGAGGACAGCATCGACGCCAGCCTGTTCATTGCCGGCGGTTTTGCCGTGACCGCGGCCTTGCTGCACGGCTGGCTGTGGGGCTGGCCGTTTTAGTACCCAAATTTTCGCGCCCGATGGTCAGCCAGCTGGAACGCCCCGCCCGCCGGAAAACGGCGGCCGAGGTGGCTGCGCTGTTTGCCGCGTTCCAAACCGCCAACCCTCACCCCACCACCGAGTTGGCCTACGGCAACGCTTACCAGCTGCTGATCGCGGTGGTGATGAGCGCCCAAACCACCGACGTGGCCGTCAACAAGGCCACCGCCACCTTTTTTCCCCAGATCCAAACCCCCCAAGCGATGTTGGCCTGGGGCGAAGACAACCTGAAGGCGGCGATCCGCACGATTGGCCTGTATCAAACCAAGGCGAAAAACGTCATCGCCCTTTCCAAACTGCTACTGGAACGCCACGGCGGTACGGTGCCACACGAGATGGCTGCGCTGGAAGCCCTGCCCGGGGTGGGCCGTAAAACCGCCAGCGTGGTGGCCAACACGCTGTGGGGCGCCCCGGTGGTGGCGGTGGATACCCACGTCTTTCGGGTGGCGCGGCGCTTGGGGCTTGCGGCGGCCACCACGCCCGATGCAATGGCCGCCGAACTGCCCAAGCGGATCCCGCCCGCGTATGTGCGCGACGCCCACCATTGGCTGATTCTGCACGGCCGCTACACCTGCAGGGCAATCGGCCCACGTTGCCCCCAATGCCCTGTGGAAAAAATGTGTCAGTCATCCGCCAAACATGACGCAACTCACTCAAATAAAAAGATTATAAAAGTTGTTGACTGAGCAGCGCGGTTTGCTACGCTTTTAAGCAGGCGGCGGTTGAGGGACCACTGCCCAGCGCCGGAAGCCACCACCTGCCGCCGCTGCCGAACAATGGGGGAAACATCACTTTTCAGCGCGCCGCCCGCCCCTGTGGCCGCCCGTTGGTACCAGTTTCTCGCTTGCCCAACCCGTTGGAGCGTGCTGCCGCACCACATTTTGGGCCAACAAGAAAGGGAAACCCAATGCAAGACTATCTCGACGCCATCCGCACCATCAACCACGCCTATTGGGCGTATTTGCTGGAACACGACGCCAACGCCATCGAAAACGCCACCAAGCTGGCCGAGCAACTGGGCTTCGAGCCCGCAGCCGTGCCGCAGATTTTGAACGAATTTAGCCGTCAGCCCCTGCAGGATTGGCTGACGCGGAGGTCGGCAGCCAGCTAGGCACACACGGCACGCACCCAAACGCCATAGTTTGTGCGGCCGACAGCACAGGGGGGCCCGTAACGGAAATTCTTCCGCTACGGGCTTTTTTACCAGCTTTTTTACTTTGGCGCGTTGACAACGGCAGCCCCTTCCCTTACTTCACGCCCTGAGGGGCCCATAGCTCAGCTGGTAGAGCGCTTGCATGGCATGCAAGAGGTCAGCGGTTCGAATCCGCTTGGGTCCACCAAAAATTTCAAGCCCCCGGCAGGGGGTTTTAAATTTTGGTGAACCCAAGGGTGCTGAGATCCGCTAGGCGGTTCGACCCGCAGGGCAACGCCACACAAAGAGCGTGCGCAGCTCGCTTGAAGAACTGTGGCGTAATCCGCTTTGGGGGGGCGCCGGGTTCTTACCCCCCAAAGGCGCTTGACACAGTTCATCACCTCACAGCTAATGCAGTTGGCGCGTGAGCGCTGGGGCTCGTAACCCCGATTACAGGTGGCAGGCACCGCCAAGCGAGGTGCTGTTTGCGTTTCTGGGGCAACCCGGTACGCATGTTCCGGCTTACGGCCGGGTGGCGGTGCCCTGTCCAGGGCGTAAGTCTAAAAGCGCCGCGCCGTTCCTGTAGCGGTTACGAACACCCGGCCTCCTAAAAATTTAGGAGGCTTTTGTGTGCGATCAACAGGAGCCCTTTGCCCATGCCAAAACCGTCAGACGACTCTCACCGCCCCGAAATGACCCTCGCCTACCTCGCCTGCGCTGTGTCAGGCGCCATCGTTGGCTTTGTGCTGGGCGCGTGGTGGTTCTAAACCCCATACCGCGTGGCAAAGGTACGCACGTCCTCAAAGGCCACGCTCATCGCCATCAGCAGTTCCTCCTTACGGCTGCCTTCGGGCACGGTTTCGGCCTGGCTCGCCAAATCGGCCAGCCCGAACATCCCCAGGCTGGCAGCACTCCCCTTCAGGCGGTGGGCCGTCTTGCGCCAGTCCTCGCTGCCGAATTCGGCCTCGCTCAAACTTTCCAGCGCCCGGCTGGTGTTGTCCATAAACAATTCCAGCAAGCGTTGGCCGGTGGCGGCGTCGCCCCCCGTCAGGGTTTCAAACAGGCTGGTATTCACCACCACCTCGGGCGACATCACCAGGCTTTGTGCATCGCTCGGCGCCTCGGGCAACGGTAGGTCGGCGCTCACGTCGGCGGCATTGGCGCCGGTATTGCTCCATTTTTCCAGCAGGGCTTTCAGTTTGTCCAGCGTTACCGGCTTGGTCAGATAATCACTCATTCCGGCCTGCAGGCATTGCTGGCGGTGTTCCTTCATCGCGTTGGCGGTCAGCGCGACAATCGGCACCGGTAGTTTGCCATGCTCCATCTCATCGGCGCGAATCGCACTGGCCGAGGCCGGGCCGTTCATGATCGGCATGTTCATGTCCATCAGGATGAGGCTGAAGGAATTGTCGGGGGTGGCACGGGTGGCCAGCTGCAGGCCCTCTTGGCCATGATTGGCCAGCACCGTCTCGGCGCCCAATTGTTTCAATAGCGCCGCCAGCACCTGCTGGTTCACCGGGTCATCCTCCACCACCAACACGCGGCCGTAGGTGCCCTCGGTCACGGTGGTATCGGTGTTGCGGCGGCCGTATTCGCGCAGCTCGCGCAGCACGTGACGGGTCAGGAAGCCCTCGAACAGCGGGTTGGGGTGCTGGGTGCGGCCCAGCAGGATACGCAGCATATCCAACAGCTCATACGGCACATAGGGTTTCAGCAAATAGCCGCCAAAGCCCACTTCGGCGAAGCGCTTGGCCTCACCGCGTTGGCCCAAGCTGGTATGCAGCACCAGGTGCACCGCCGGATTAATGGCATGCAGCTGCTGGCCCAACTGCAGGCCATTGCCGTCATGCAGACGGTTGTCCACTATCGCGGCGTGGCACGGCTTGGCGCGCAGTACGGCTTGGGCGTCGGCGGCGCCGGTGGCTTCCACCACCTGCATCCCCACTCCGCTTAAGATTTCGCGCAAGATGCGGCGGGTGAGGACTTGGTCATCCACCACCAGCACGCGGCGGCCACGCAAGACATCTAGCGGCGGCAGCGTGGTCTTGCCGGGCTGCAAGCCTTGGTCATCCAGCTTCAGCTGCAGCGTCACACGGAAGGTGCTGCCCTGCCCTTCGATGCTTTGCACGCCAATCTCCCCGCCCATCAGGCTGGCCAGCTCACGGCAGATGGCTAGCCCCAAACCGGTGCCGCCAAATTTGCGGGTGGTGCCGGCTTCAGCCTGCATAAAGCGTTGGAACAGGCGCGCTTGCTGCACCGAGCTCATGCCAATCCCGGTATCCGTCACCTCCAACACAAACGGTGCGACGCCGTCGGCATTGGGTTCATTCTGTTGGCTAAAGCCAAGATACACATAGCCCTGCTCGGTAAACTTCAGCGCATTGCCCAGCAGGTTGGTGATGATCTGGCGGAAGCGCCCCGCATCACCCACCACCCGGCAGGTGTGGCTTGGGTCGTGCCGCACCACCAGTTCCAAACCCTTTTGGCGGGCTTGGATCATGAAGGTTTCGGCTACGTCATTGACACAGCTGGCGGCGTCAAAAGGCGCCTGTTCCAAGGTCAGTTGGTTGGCTTCAATCTTCGCCACGTCCAACACGTCGTTCAAAATCAGCAGCAGCTGTTCGCTGCTCTTGCGGATGGTTTGCACATACTCGGCCTGGCGCTCGTTCAGGCTCATTTGGCCAAACAGCTCCAGCATCCCGATAATCCCGTTCAGCGGGGTGCGGATTTCATGGCTCATGTTGGCCAGGAAGTCGGTCTTGGCTTGGTCGGCCTGCTTGGCCCATTCCTGCAGGGCCAGCAGATGTTGTTGGGTTTCCTGCATCAGCCTAAATACCAAGGCGCCTAAGCCAATGAACACGGGGAGTGCCAGTAACAGCAAATGGTGGGCCAAGTCGTGCAGCTGATGCGGGCCCCAAGCCGCCAGCGTAAGCAACGCCAAGGCCCCAAACAGCATCATCCCCACCAGCAGGACGCTGCTGCGCAACTGGCATAGAGCAACATTCGGGGTATTGGGCTTGGCGTGCGGCAGTAGGCGCTTGAGCGCGGAAAACATCGGCGGGCTCCTTGGTTAACGGCTTTTCAATAGGCCGTGCTGCTGCAGCGTTTCCTGCAGCTTGGTGCGGGTGAAGGGCTTGGCCATAAAGCCCACCGCGCCGAATTGGCGGGCGGCTTCCAAGTTGGCCTTGGTGGCGGTGGCGGTGAGGATCACCACCCGGGCGGCGGGGTCGGCCTGGCGGATGATTTGCAACAAATCCAGGCCACCCACATCGGGTAGGCCCAAGTCCAGCAGCACCAGGTCGGGAGCATGGATCTCGTAATTCTGCGCCGCCTGCACGGCGTTGGCGCTGCTGACTGTGGTGATGAGCCCGTCCAATAACATTTCCAGCAACAGCGCCGTGCTGGGGTCATCCTCCACAATCATCACTTCGGGCTTACGGCGCTTGGCCCGGCGTGCCACGGCGGGGGCCAACACCGCCGGGGTAAGGCTGGCTTGCAGGCGCTGCAGCACCGCTTGGATTTGTTGTTCTTCGCTTTGGTGCGCCCGCAACGCTAACGCTGCCTGCACTTGCAATGGCCAGGCGGCCAGCTTGGTGGGGTGCTGGCCCAAATCGAGCAGCGTGACATTGGTGCGCGGGGCTTGCTCGGACCCCACCAACACCCCTGCCAAACGGTACACCACCGGTACCAAGTCGGCACTGTTGGCGTGGTGCACCACCACGGCCACGCGGTTGTCGGGCAGCAGGTAACAAAAACTATGAAAGGTGGCGGTATGGGTGGCCTTCAGGACATCGGGCAATAGGCCGTAGAGCAGCTCAAATTTGTCGGGTGTGGCCCATTCGGCCACCTGCAGGCCCGGCGGGGCCAACAGCAGGGCCTTCCAGCCCGGCGTAGGGGTTTGGAACTGCTGGGCCAACTTGGTGAGGTGCTCGATGGCCTGATCGGGGCCAATCAGCCACAATTGCGGGGTGTTGTCGTTGGGAGACTTCAGTTGCCAGGTCTGCCCCGCGGTTAAGTAGGGGTCAAACAAGGTGGGGGCGGCCCCGGCATTTTCCGGGGCCAGCAGGGCTGAGGCGTTGAAGGG
This sequence comes from Alphaproteobacteria bacterium, assembly GCA_020249005.1. Classification (GTDB taxonomy): domain Bacteria; phylum Pseudomonadota; class Alphaproteobacteria; order UBA2136; family UBA6156; genus JADCGN01. The sequence goes on along the minus strand of JADCGN010000005.1, from coordinate 24,716 downwards.
TTTGGACATGGGGGGCACCAGTCCTTCTATGCGGCCCTGGCCCGGGATAGCCTGACATTGCATCGTGCGGTGCAACATTTCCTCACCCAAGCCCGGGGGGCAAGGGCCCGATCGGCACGCCACACACCCTAACGGCAGTGCGTGGTGTGCAAAGTGCCGTTGGGGCCTAAGCTGATGGCTGATAAGCGATTTCCAACTGCGTTGGTGGCGATGCGCAACCAGCCGCGCGGCATTTCCTGAGCCTGCCAGGTCAGGCCGCCATCGGTGCTGCGGTAGATGTGGCCTCCTTCTTGGGCGGCCACAAACATCATACCATCGGCGCTGCTGGCCACCGTCCGCCAGGCGCCGTGATGCAGCACCTTGCGCCAGGTTTTACCCCCATCGTCACTGATCCGCACATGCCCTGGATTGACCCCCACAATCAACCGTTTCAGTTGGGTATCTCCCGCCACGCCGCGCCAGGGCCCGCGGGGGCTGATCACCTGCCAGGTGCGGCCGCCATCGGTACTGCGGTGAATGAAGCCGCGCCGTTCGGTGGCCACCAGCGTACGGCCATTGGCGCTGCTGGCGGTAGCAAACCACGTGCTGGACACATGCAGCGGCTGCCACCGCTTGCCGCCATCGGTGCTGCGGTACAGCGGGCCCCCCGCCACCGCGGCCAACCAACGTTGGCCGGTGGCATCGGTGCTGAGGCCGTACCATGGCAACGGTTGGGCCACCGCCTGCCAGGTGGTGCCGCCATCGGTGCTGCGGTAAAGATTGCCACCCTTCACGCCGGCCACTAGGCGACGGCCGTTGGCGCTCATCGCCACCATCCACGCGCCATAGGGCCCGGTAGTGGCCTGCCAAGTTGCGCCAGCGTCGCGGCTCAGCAACAAGGGGCCATCCAACGCGGTGGCGGCCAGGGTTTGGCCGCTGGCGTCGCTGGCCAGGCCGCGCCACCAGCGCGGTGTTTCGTGCGTGGCCCACACCGTTAACGTTTGACTCACACTGTTGGGGAAAACCACCGTTTGTGGGGTGCCGCAGCCCAAGTCGCGGGGTTGGGCCCACCCCACGGTGGCCAGACTGCAGAGCGCGAACAGCAAAGGGCATCTCATCCCGCATAGGCTGCCGCGTTGGCGGCCGCTTGGCAAGCGGCGGGGCCCGGGTTGGGCTAATACCCCACTTCGTGGGGGTCGAGGCTGCGCCACAGATACCAGGTGGCTACGCTGCGGTAGGGCACCCAATGCTTGGCGGCATGGCGGCTGAGGCGGCCTTGCCAGCCCCTTAAATCGGTGGGGGTTTTCCACTGCGCACCATAGTGTTTTTTAAAGGCGTTGATCAGGCCCAAATCGCCCAGCGGCAGCACATCGGGGCGGGTGAGGTGAAACATTAAAAACATCTCCGCCGTCCACACCCCCACCCCGGGCAGCGCCACCAGCTCGGTCAGTACGGCGGTATCCGGCATAGTGGGCCAGCGGTGCGGATGCAGTTGCCCGGCCGCAAACGCCTGCGCGATGCCCCGCACGTAGCGCACTTTCTGGCCGCTGAGGCCGCAGGCGCGCAGCCCTTCATCGGCTGGGGCCAGCCAGGCGGCGGGGTCGTTGGGGTGCCCCAGCAAGGCCACGCAGCGGTGCCAGACCGCATCGGCCGCCTTCACGCTGATTTGCTGGCCCACAATCGCGCGCTGCAGCGTTTCCAACGCCGCGCCGCGGCTCTTCACCACGCTGCCGGGGAACTGCGCAATCAGCTGTGCCAGCACGGCATCCTGCCCCGCCAAGTGGGCGCACGCTTGGGGCCAGTAGGGGGGCGCCGTCATGCCCCCTGCAGCAGCCCCATCAGGCGTTTCACCGCTTCCAAGTCGGCGGGGGTGTCTACCCCAATCGGTTCATGGTGGGTGGTGATGATGTGGTAATGCAGGCCCAGTTCCAGGCCACGCAGCTGCTCCAGCTTTTCCACATTTTCCAGCTTGCCTTCGCCGGTTTCGATGTAGCGCTTCAGGGCCGCGTAACGGTAGCCGTAAAAGCCGATGTGGCGCAGCAGCGGCAGCCCGGCTTCGGCGGCGCCGTAGGGGATGGCATGGCGGCTAAAATATAGGGCCCGGCCGGTGCGCGTTGTCACCACCTTCACCTTGGTAGGGTTATTGATATCGCTTGGATCGGTGATTTCGTGCGCAAAGGTCACCACGTCCACGCTGGGGTCGGCCTGCAGCGCCGCCACGGCTTGGGTGATGAGCTCGGGCGGCAACAGCGGTTCGTCGCCCTGGGCATTGATGATGAATTCGGGCTGCGGCACGCCTTGGGCCATCAGGCGCTGCACGCCCTGCCAGATCCGCTCACTGCCGTTGGGCAGGCCCGCATCGGTCATCACCACCTGCCCGCCGCCGGCGCGGACGGCCGCGGCAATGCCCTCATCACCGGCCGCCACGTACACCGCGCCGCAGTTGGCCTTCAGCGCCTGTTCGTATACCCGCACCACCATCGGTTTGCCGCCCAAGTCGGCCAGCGGCTTGTTGGGGAAGCGGGTGGAAGCCAAGCGGCTCGGAATCAACACCAGGGTCGACATCGGGGGGAGTACCTCGTTGGTTGAACGGTTGGAGAACTACTTCAGCGTGGCGGTAAAGGTGCCGAACTTGGTTTGGGCCTGCACCACCACGGGCGTGAGCGTACCGTCGGCCTCCTCACGCAGCGTTACCTGCCACACATCCTTGGCCAAGCTGCCGTCTTCCTTGCGGTTGCGCAGCGTCACGCGGGCACGCGGGCGCTCATTCTTGGCTTGCGGCAACGGTTGGGCGGCACCCTGCAGCAGCACAAAGGGGCGTTTGGTGCCCATCACTTGCAGTTCCTGAGGCTTGCCGTAGGCGCTGAGCGGCTGGCGGCGCAAGGCGTACAGTTGGCTAAACACATCGCGCAGCTTACCATCCCACCCCACGGGCGGGGCTTGGTCGTTGGCATCCAGGTGGTTGGTGTAGGTGATACGCCGGGTGCTCCCGTTAAATTCCACCACCTTATCGGCGCGGTAGTCGTTTTCCTGCTGGCGCGCATGGTAGCGGCTGCTGGTGAAGGCTTGCGGCGTATGGCGGCCCTGCACAGTGTAGAGGCTTTGCAGGTTCAGCAGCGAGGAGCTGTCTTTCAGCCGTACTTCCAACGCATACCCCTGGGGCGTGGGGCTGTAGGCCAAGCTGGCCTTACCCATGGTGAGAGGGCCCCACTTCACGCGGTAGTTCAACACTTCGGTTTGGCTGAGCTGCCAGGCTTGCGCCACCGGCAGGTACGCCAGCCCCCCAAACGTGGCAAACAGCACACGGAAAGCCAAGCGATTCATGAAGTGACTCTAGCAAAGAGCATGCGCCCCTGCCAGAGTGGGCGCAAGAAAAAAGCCAAACGCGCCCTCTGTTATGCCAACTTTACGCCCGCTGCTGCGTTATGCCCCTTGGTTGGGGCTGGTGGCGGTTGGCTTGGCCTTGGCGGGCTGCAGCCCCGACCCCAAAGACCTGTTAAGCCAAATTGAACAGGGCGAGGCCGCGGCAGCGTTGGACGAACTGGAGAGCCAACTGGCCAGCACGCCCAACGACCCCGTGCTGCAACTGCTGGCGGCGCATGCCCGGCTGCAAGCCTGCGCCCAGCGTAACTGTGCCACCCAGGCCAGTGTGCCGGCCTTGCTGCAACCGGTGGCGGCGCTGTTGGCCGCCGCGCCTAACAGTTACACCGCGGGCGAGGCCGAGGCACGCTGGGTCATCAGCGCCAACGGGGTGGTGGCCAGCGCCACCACCGCCTTTGCGGCGCTGCCGACCCAACCGGCGGCGTTGCTGGCACTGCAGACCAGCCTGCCCACCGCGCTGCAAGCCGCGCAGCGCAGCAGCCTATGGCAACCGGCGTTGCAGCAGTTGCGTCAGGGCAACGCCAAGGCCGCGAGCGCCCAGTTGGCCGCGTTGGCGCAAACTGCCGCCCTTCCCACCGGGCTGCGCTACAGCGCCACCCTGTTGCGCGCGTTGCTGAACGGTGCGACCGACGACCGGGCCAGCATGGCGGCCGCACTACGCGCCAAACCCACTTTGGCGTATGACGCCCCCGGCGCGCTGGCGCTGCTGCCCCACATACTCCGGCAGTCCGCGGGCGCCACCACGGCCGAAACCTTGGCGGCGCTGCCGGTAATGCTGGAAACATCGGGCACCTTAGGCCCCTTGGCCAACCCCACCCAGGCTGCAGCGGCGGCCCAAGAACTGGCACAACTGGCCGCGCAGCCTGCCTGGCAAAAGGTTTGGGCCCAAGGGTGGGAGACTGCCAACGCCGGCCCGCTGGCCTTGGCCTTGCAACGCACCAGCCTCCGCCTGAATGCCAATCAACCGGCCCTCTGGCAAGCTTACCTGCCGGCCTTGGTGGCGGCCGCCGCCAGCCACACCACGCTGCCCGAACTGGCTGCCCCGTTCCAAACCGGCCGCCTGAGCGGGCCCAGCACCGGCCAATTGGGCAATGCCCTGTTGCAGGCGGCACAGCGGCTGCAGAACCGCCCCGAATTGGCAGCCCCGTTGCTGCAATTGGCCAGCCAACTCAGCTTGCCCAGTGTCCAGCAGGTGCAGCTGGATAAATTGGCCAGCACACTGTTGGTGAAGGCCGCCACCACCAAGCAAATTACCGCCACGCTGGCATTGGCCCAGGCCCGGCCGCAGGCTGCCGCCAACAACCGCCAATTGGTGGTGCCGCTGCTGGTGGAGACGATCCGCACCAATCTGCGCCAAGGCGATTTCACCCAAGCGGTGAGCACCAGCACCCTCATCAACACCACGCTGGATTTGCCGCTGGATCTCGCCGCGTTGCTGCTGGAGGAATTTACTGCCAGCAACCTCGCCAACGGTGTGGCGGCCCAGCTGAATGCCACCAGCCCCACCCTGCTGCTGCAACCGCGGGAGGCGGTGGCGCTGGACTTGGGCCCCTTGTGGGACTTCATGACCGACTACTTTGCCGCCCAGCCCGAGGTATTACGCGGCCAACTCAACACCCTGGTGGCTGGCGCCAAAGGGGTGTACGGCCCACCCACCGCGATGCACCGCTTGCTGCCGCTGTTCCCGGCCGACGACCAAGCCGGCTTGGCCAACTGGCTCAATGCCGCCATCGTGGGGGCGGCCCAGCAGGATAGCACCCTCGACGCCGCCGGCTTAAGCGCCTTGGCCGGCAACTTGGCCGTGGTGCACCCCACGCTGCCGCTGGCGCCGTTGCTGGAAACGGCCTTAGCCCGCGCCACCACCGTGGCCGAAAGCCGCACCTTGTGGGACAACGCCACCGCCCCGGTGCGCACCGTGATTCGCGCGATTCGGCCGCAGTTTGCCGCGCTGATGAAAGCGATGGATGCCGACGCTGCCAACCAACCCGATTTGGCCGCCAGCAGCCTCAATCAATTGACCGAAGCCGCCTGGCTGGAGCAGGCCGCGCCGGTCTTTGATAAGCTGAATGAACGGTTGGCGGCGGTGGCGGGGGTCTATGTGCCACTGTCGGCCGCGCCGGAAGCGCCGTTGGCGAGCTTGGTGGTGAGCCCCCTGGGGCTGCAGGGCGGTGCCTTGGGCGAGATCAGCCTCACCTTCCTGAACCGCCTGGGTACCTTGGCCAGCACCAACCCCGCCACGCTGACCAGCACCCCCGCCACCCTGCAGCGGCTGACCTTGACCGCGCCGTTCAGCTTTGGGACCCGTACGCTGGAGTTGACACCCGCCGTGCTGGCGGCGGCCCCAGGGGGCGCCAGCCTGGCCAGCGTGTACGGTAACTTCGGCAAACTACAGTTTAAACCCAATCCCACCGGTACTTTGCTGGAAGCCCACTTGCGCGATGGCGTGGTGTTGCGGCTCTCGCGCATTTTGGCCAACCCGGCGGCCGTGCTGATTCCAGACGGGCAGTACGCGCTCACTACCCCGCTGGAACAAACCCTGACCCCGCAACCCGCCGAAGCCACGCATATTCTACCACCAGGCAGCATCCTCATGCTGCAAACCGCGCCCACCACCCAACCCGCCAGTGCCGACTACGGCTTCCGCGGCGATGTATACCCGTTGCTGGGCACCCTGCAACACCCGGCACGCAGCAGCCCAATTTCCTTTACCGGCGAATTTGACCCCACCACGCTCACCAGCGCCTTTACCTTCAGCTACCCCCTGCCCACCAGCGGCCAGACCGTACGGGCGGCGGTGAAGTGCCAAACCTTGGGTGGGCCGATTACCTGTGGCGCGCACCATCTGCACAGCCCACGTTTGGCTTATGCCACCCTCATTCGCGGCCTGCAGACCCAAGAAAGCCTGCGGGAACGCAGCGCCGTGCGGCAAGGCCAGAACAGTTCCGCAGCGGCCGAATTGTTGGCGGCGGCTCAGGCCGCGCGGCAAGCGCAGGCCGCCCGCGCCGCCAGCCAAGCCGAAACTCAAGCCACACAAGCGGCCACCAGCGCCACCACCACTCCCCGCAGTGCCACGGCGACCAGCCCCACCAACAGCTTGAATGTGTCTCGCACTGCTGCCGTGGCGGCAACTGTGACCGAAACAAGCGAAGCAACGGCGGCGGATGCACCAGACACCGACACCGTCGATACCGCTCGGGCGAGCAGCCCCACCGGGGTGTTCATTCACCGCGGTACCAAAGCGCTGAGCGACACCAGCCCCTCGCCCACCGCCACCGCGTCGCCCACCGTTGCCACGCCACGCTAAGGCTGGCATAGGCTGGTGGTGATGACCACGCTTGCCTTGCTGGGCGGCCGCCTGCCGTGGCTAGCCACCGCGCCACGCCCCACCGAAGACGCCCGTTGGCTGGCCGCCGCCGTGCCCCCCCTGGCAGCGGGCAGCCAGGTGCTCGATGTAGGCTGCGGCAGCGGCATGGTGGGGTTGGTGCTGGCCCTCCGCACGCCGGGGCTGCAGCTCTGGGGGGTAGAGCTGCAGCCCGCGCGCGTGGCCGAGGCCCGCTGCCATGCCGCTTGGGCCAACGTGTCGGCCCGGCTGATTGAGGCCGATGCCTTGACCTGGCGCGCCCCGCACCCCTTCCCTGTGGTGGTGAGCAACCCGCCCTTCCATGCCCACCGCCGGGGCCACCATAGCCCCAACCCCGCCAAGGCTTTGGCCCATGGGTTGCCGGCACTCGCCCCATGGCTACAGGCCATCCGGCAGGCCCTCGCCCCCGGGGGTGCGGCCTATGTGGTGCTGCATGCGTCGCTGCAGGCCGAATTACTCGACTATGCCACACCCCACGGCGGCACGCTGCAGCTGCGCCCCTTGGCCAGCCATCCCGCCCGACCGCCCAAACGGCTGTTGGCGTGCTGGCGGCCCAATCTGGCGGTACCGTGCGCCATCAGCACCCTGCCAGTGGTACCCGCTTACCACACCCCACTGCGGGAAGCGGTGTTGCGCGATGGCGCATGCCTGGGCGCCTGGGGATATGGGTGGTAGGCTGTTCAAACAACAAAGGAAAGTTGGTTATCATGGCCCCCCGTAAACCTGCCAAAGCTGCGGCTAAGGCTAAAATTGCCCCCAAAGCAGCCGCCAAGCCAGCGGCCAAGGCCAGCGCCAAAACCCCGCTGCCCCCCATGCTGGAAACCGGGGCCGCTTGCCCCTGCCACAGCCCGATTGACGCCAAAAAGTATGGTTGCTGGTGCAACTGCCACGTCATGGCGCTGTTGCTACAAAAAGGTACCCTACTGCTGTGGTTGCAAACTGCCGCCTTGTTTGTGGCCTTCAACATGGCGTGGCACGGCCTTGTGATGGCCCAAGCCTACGCCGCCACCGCGGCTCTGTGGCTGGCGCCCGAGGCGATGCAGCCGCACTACTTCCTGCTGGCCGATGTTTCCATGGCCCTGGTGTTCGCGCTGCTGTTCCGCCTGGCCTACACCGGCTGCGGCGGTCTGGTGGAAGGCACCAAGCTGGGGGCGTTGATTCTGCTGCCGGTGGCCTTGAGCCTGCTGAACGTGCTGGGCAGCCAGCCCATTCCGGTGAACGTGGTGGGCCTGTGGGCGGCCGGCACCGTGCTGCTGGGCGCGCTGGCCGGCCTGTTGGGCGGCTGGCTGCTGCGCCATGACCGCCGCGCCGCCTGCTGCTAAGGCTGATGCGGCTGCGCCTGCAATCGCCCTTCACGCTGGCCCTGGCCGCGTGGACCCTGGCCGCCTACGGGCGGCTGGTGTTTGCCACCGCCAGGGTGCGCGTGGTGGGGCCCATCCCCTCTGCGCTGCGCCAGGGGCCGGTGCTGCTGGCACTGTGGCACCAGCACATCTTTGCGGTGCCGCTGCTGGCCAAGCCGAACCGTCCGCACCCGTTGGTGGGCCTGATGAGCCCCAGCGCCGACGGCCGCCTGACCCGCCAAGTGGCCAAGCGGTACGGCATCGGGGCGGCCGTGGGCAGCAGCAGCCGCCAAGGGGTGGCCGGGGCACGGGAACTGGTGCGGCTGGCCAAGCAAGGCCATAGCCTGTTCTTAACCCCCGATGGCCCGCGCGGACCTGCCCGGGTGGCCAAGAACGGCGCCACCGAGCTGGCGCGTCTGACCGGGCTGCCGCTGATTCCTTGTGCCTTAACGGCCGTACACCCCAAACTTACGTTCCGCAGTTGGGATACGTTTTGGCTGCCGCTGCCGTTTGCCCGCTTCACCTTGCGCTATGGCCCGGCCCTCCCCCCCAAGGCCGGCGCCGCCCAGTTAAGCGCCGCGCTCAACGCCCTGCTGGACAGCGCCGCCTGAATCGCCTACAACCAAAGGCGAAATTTCCACCCATGGCCCTGACTCTGTACCGCCTGCTCAAATGGCTCCTTGCCCCCGTCATCTTTGTGGTGATGCTGGTGCGGGTGCTGCGCGGCCGTGAGGACCGCGACCTGTTCCATGAACGCCTGGGCCAACCCGAAGCCCCCCGCCCCGCTGGGCCGTTGCTGTGGGTGCACGGCGCCAGCGTGGGTGAAGTGGTCAGCCACTTGCCGGTGATACAGAAAATCCGCGAAGCCCGGCCCGAGCTGCACCTGCTGCTGACCACCGGCACCGCCACTGGCCGTAAGATGCTGGAGCGCCGCGCCCCTGGCCTCCCGGGCAGCGGCCAAGCCCTGATGCAGTATGCGCCGATTGACACGGCCCGCGCAGCGGAAGGCTTCTTTGCCCACTGGCGGCCCGATGCCAGCGTGATCATGGAAAGCGAATTCTGGCCCGAGCTGCTGGTGCGGGCCCCCAAACCCGTGCTGCTGAACGGCCGCATTTCCGACCGCAGCTGGCCCAAATACCGTAAGTTCACATGGTTCTTCCGGCCGCTGCTGAAGCATTTTGTGGCGGTGCTGGCCCAGCGGGAGGAAGACGCCAAGCGGCTTAAAGCCCTAGGCGCCACCAACGTGCAGGTGGGCGGCAACTTAAAGTTCGACGCCCAACCCCTGCCGGTTGATGACGCGCTGATTGAAAAGTTCCGCACCGTGCTGCAGGGCCGCCCGGTACTGGTGGCCGCCAGCACCCATGCCGGGGAAGAAGAACGGGTGGCCGACCTGCACCGCCAGCTGGTGGACGCCGTGCCCGACCTGCTGACCGTGATCGTGCCCCGCCACCCGCACCGCGGCACCCAAGCCGCCAATGCGGCCTTGCGGGCCACCAAGGCGGTGAAGCGCCGCGGCCTGGGCGAAATGCCCACGCTGGGCGGCCCGCGCCATACCGAGATTTACGTGGCCGACACCTTGGGCGAACTGGGACTGTGGTACCGCCTGGCCAGCTGCGCCATCATCGGCGGCAGCCTGGAGCGAATTGGCGGGCATAACCCGCTGGAACCCCTGAAACTGGGCATTCCCACCCTGTGCGGGCCGCATATGTTCAACTTTATGGACATGGTGCCCGCGCTGTTGCAGCGCGGGCTGTTGGTGCAGGAAAAATCCGATCAGGCGATTTTCAACACCCTTAAACAGTGGCTGACCGACCCCGCCGCCCGCACGGCCCAAAGCGCCAAACTGCTCCAGGAAATGCCCACTTTTGGCGGCAGCAGCACCCTGGCCGCCGCGGTGGTGTTGGCGCAGTTGCCCCCTGCCCCCCGGCTGTAAGGCCCGTTGGTTTTGCTTGCCCCGGCTGGGTTTCTTTGGCTTAATTGGCGCAAGAAAATAACACCATGAAAAGCCCGGCCTTCTGGTGGCAACCCCACCTCACCTTGCCCGCCGCCCTGCTGTGGCCGCTGGCGGCGCTCTATGGCGCGGTGGCGGTCCGGCATGGGGCGTGGCGCGCCAAGCGTGCGTATTACGCGGCGGTGCCCGTCATCTCGGTTGGCAATCTCACGGTGGGCGGCAGCGGCAAAACCCCGCTGGTGCAGGCCTTGGCCCAGCACTATGCCACACAAGGCCTGCAGGTGGCGGTGGTGCTGCGCGGCTACGGCGGGCATGAGGCGCATGATCCGCTGCAAGTCACCTTTCAACACACCGCCGCTCAGGTGGGCGATGAGGCGCTGGCACTGTTCCGCGCCCTGCCGCGGGGGGTGCAGGTGTGGGTGGGGCGGCACCGCCCCAGCGTGGTGCGGCGGGCCGAAGCGGCCGGTGCGGGGCTCATCATTCTGGATGACGGCTTCCAACGGCGCGACGTGGCGCGGGATGCTGATTTGCTGGTGCTGAACGGCCACCCCCCGGCCGGACAGCACCAACCGCAGCCTTTCGGCAATGGCCTGTGCCTGCCCGCCGGGCCGCTGCGTGAGCCGTTGGCCGGGCGGACGCGCGCCAGCTGGGCGGTGGTGCTGAACGAACCCCCCACCCCGCCCGGCCAAGCCTTGCCCTACTACGGCCTGGTGGCCTACCGCGTGCAGGTGCAGCCCACCGCCGCCAGCCTAGCCCCGCTGCAGGGTCATCCGGTGGTGGCGTTTGCGGGGTTGGGGCACCCCGAAAAATTCTTCAGCAGTCTCCGCCAAGCGGGGCTGACGCTCGCCACCACGGTGGCGCTGCCCGACCATGTACGCTACCGCCCGGCCCAGCTGGCCGCCCTGCAACGCGAAGCCCAGGCCCAACATGCACGGCTGGCCACCACCAGCAAGGATGCAGCCAAGCTTCCCCAAGGCTTTGCGCAGGTGGTGGAAACCACGGTCAGCGGGGCGGACTGGCCCAGTTTACTCGCCGGGCTGGCCGTCAAGCTCGGCCGTTGAACGGCCGTTCACCGCCTGTTGATGCGCATTTAAGCGGCGGGGCCTTCGTGGTGATGCCAGAAGTAATCAATCGCCCAGTTCAGCGCAAACAATAGTGCGGATAGGCCCAAGGCGATGATCGCCCACAGCAGTGGCCCCTGCCCGGCCAAGATTCCGGCGCCCACCGCGGCCACATTCAGCCAGCTGCGGCCCAGCGCCATCCCAACCCCGAGCATCAGGCCCAATTTCAAGCCTTCCTTCAAGCCGCCGCCGGTAATCCCCATCACCGCCCCCATGCACAGGTGTGCCGCGGCCCAAAAGGCCGGAATCGCCAGGGCCAAACCGCCGACGGTGTAATAGACGTACGGGTGAATCGGCAAGCCAAAGCCCGCGCCGCCGTTGGCAAAGAAATTCGCGGTCAGCGCCAGCACCAGGGCGGCGGTCAGCAGCGCGAGGGTCCACTTGATCATGGCTTCAGCGTAGGGCGTTGGGCCAGCCGCTGCAACCACCCCGGCCGGGGCCGCTTATTTTGCCACCCAGAACTGCGGATCAAGCGCCACAGGGCCCACATACAGGCCCCAATGTAGGTGCGGGCCGCTGCTGCGCCCGGTGGTACCAACGGTGCCCAAGCGGTCGCCCGCCTGCACCACCTGGCCAACTTTCACGGCCATGGTATCAAGATGCGCATACAGGCTGGTCAGGTTGGCGCCGTGGTCGAGCATCACCAAATTCCCGCTCATGAAGGTGCTGCGGGCCAAGCGCACCACGCCCGCTGCCGGGGCCACCACGGGGGTGCCGGTGGGGGCCGCGTAATCCACCCCCTTATGCCAGCTGCGCTCTGCCCCATCAAACAACCGCGCGCTGCCGTAAACCCCGGTAATGGGGCCCACGCTGGGCCGGCGGAAGCGTTCCAGGAAGCCCAGGCCGCCGGCCACCTCACCGCGGGTGGCTGCCGCCAGCGTGGCGCGGCGTGCGGCGGCGATGGCGGCGTTATCGGCGGCCATTTGCTTCAGCGCGTGAGGATCGGGCTCACGGTGGGCCTTGCCCACGCCCCTCACATTCTGGGTTTGGTAGGTACGGCTGGCCACCGTTATTTTCTGGGTGGTGCAAGCGGCCGCGGGGGGGCAGATTTCCAGCCACCGCGTGGCGGCTTCCTTGCGGTCAAACCCCAACAGGGCGTAGGCCTGCCCGCCCTGCGGCACCACAGGCACCGCCGCCCCCCCCAGCCGCACGGTGCTGCTGACCGGTACTTGGAGCAGGGTAAACCCCCCTTGCCGCAAGGTTTGCGCCGCGACCTTCACTTCGGCTGCCACCACCCCCGGCAGCAACGCCGCCCACCCCAAGCAAATCCAGACCATTTTCATGGCCGCACTGTGCCGAAGCGGCGGGGTTAATGCAAGGTTGCGCGGCGGCGTCCGTGGGCAAATTGCACCTCGGCGGGCCCCGGTGCACTGTCGGCAGCCAGCACCGCGCCATCGCGCCAGAGCAAAACATAGCCACGCTGCAGCGGCGCTTCCGGGTGATGGGCGGCCAACACGCGCTCGGCCTGGGTCAGCGCCTGGCGCGCCTGGCGCACCGCCTGTGGGCCGCTGTGGTGCAGCCGTTGGCCCAGGTCTCCTAAGCGTTGATTGGCCTGTAACAACAGGCGCGTCGGTTCAGGCAACAGCCGTTGGGCGGTGGCTACGCGGGTGTGCAGCAGGGCCAGCTGTTGCTGCACCATACGCTGCAGACTGGCCTGCTCGGCCGCCAAGGTGGCTAACAAATCGGCCCGCACCGGCACGGTCAATTCGGCGGCGGCGGTGGGGGTGGCGGCGCGGACGTCGGCGGCAAAATCACACAGCGTCACGTCCGGCTCGTGGCCCACCCCGGAAATCACCGGAATTACGCTGGCCGCCACCGCCCGCACCACCTGTTCGCTGTTAAAGGCCATCAGGTCTTCCAAGCTGCCGCCACCCCGGGCCACGATGATAAGTTCGGGCCGTTGTTCCATGGGAAGCGCATGCAAGGCGGCAATCGCCGCCGCGATTTGGCCCGGCGCTTCCGGCCCCTGCACCGCGGTGGGCGCCAACAACACCGGCCGCGGACAGCGCGCCTGAATGCGCGCCAGCATATCGGCAATCACCGCCCCGGTGGGGCTGGTGACAATGCCAATCCGCGCGGGCAGGAACGGCAACGGGCGCTTGCGTTCGGCGGCAAACAGGCCTTCGGCCTGCAGCTTGGCTTTCAAAGCTTCCAGCTGGGCCAGCAAGGCCCCCTGCCCGGCCGGTTGCAGGCTGGTGATTTGCAATTGGTAGCTGCTGCGGGCCGGGTAGGTCGTCAGCTTGCCGCGCACTTCCACCAGCTGGCCGTGGGTCGGGATGCCGGCCCAGCGCTCCACCGTGCTGCGCCAAGCGACCACGGCCAGGGTATTGGAGGCATCTTTCAAGTCGGCATAAAAATGGCCGCTGCTGTGTACTTTGGGGGCGGAAAGTTCCCCCACCACCGTAACCGGGCCCACGGCCTCCACCTGCCCGCGCACCAAGGCGCTGACGGCCGAAACCGTCAACGGCTCGGCCAACACGTCCCCGTTAGAGGGCATCCACGTCCGGCATTTCAACCTTGGGCTTGGCCACCCGCTTGGGCTTGGCGGCGGGCTCTTCGCTCACCATGGCTGGGGCGGGCACCGCGGCGACTGGTTGGGGCGCCGCCGCCGGTTGGGCAGCCACGGCTTTGGGCTGCTGCGGCGGGGTTTGGGCTGGGCCCTTACGTACCTTCTCGGCAATGCCATAGCGTTGGGCCACGCGGGAAATAAAGTTGGTGCCGCTGAGATCCAGCTTGTGGCGCTTGCTGGCGGCCTGCAGGCGGGCCACCATAAACTCCACGCAATCTTCAAAGTCCTTGCGCGTCAGTTCAAATTCGGCGCGGCTGTTTTTGGCCACATAGCCACGGGTGCCGCGGTCGGCCTGCACCAGCACGTACTCCCACAGGCGGGCAAAGTTCACCATGTCGGTGCCTTCCGGCGTGGTACGGATGAAGGTCTCGGCAAAGTTGCCGTGACGCGCCAGCTGCACCATCTGGTTCAGCAAACGGGCCCGAAACTGCGGATTGCCCTTGTTCATATACTTGTTCAACACGGCGCCAAGGGCGGCTTCAAAGCTGCTTTCGTTCCCGGCGGAAATGGGGGATTGGGGGGCGGCGGGGTTGGCTGAGGGGAATTGGCCATCGCTCATGGGGGTAGGTGCTCCATTGTTATTACGCACTTTGAACGGGAAGACACGCACGCCTCACCGTTCCAGAGTCGCCACAGCTAACCAGCTGCAACAGATCCTACCTTAGGGCCAGCCATGGCGTTCCCACAAGGGGCTGCCACCAACTCCAGCACGATTATTCTTTCGCCCGTTAAGGCCCGTTAGGGCGTGGCCAGCACTTCAATGGTATCGGCATCCAGCTGCGGTGTGGCCAAGGTACTGATCGGCACCGTTTCCAGCGCCGCCACCTTCGATAAATAGCGGGAGAGCGCCCGCACGCGTTCCTGGAATTCCGGCCGGGTAGGATTGGGGCCGCGCGCCACCAAGGTGACGGTTTGCGAGTTCCGCAACAGCTCCACCACGCCGCGGCTGGCCGCCAGTTGGCTACGGTCGGGCCAAACCTTGCTCGGCTCGTAGCGTACCGTCCAGACCGCCATGTTGCCGGCGCTTTGCGGAATCCGCCCGGCTGCCGCCGGGGTTTGGTCGGCCAATGAAGGGAGCCGGTTGGGCGCCGCCTGCAGTGTGCTGCGGATGGTGGTATCAACTTGGCTCACGGGGGCAAAGCCGGCGGCATAGGGCGGCGCTTCGGGCGCCTGCGCCACGCCGGCGGCCAGGCTGGGGGGCAGAATATCGCTGCCCCAGTCTTCCCGCATGGCCTGCCGCACCGTTTGTGCCAACGGGATGGCCGTCGGGGCTTGGCCAAGCACGTCAGGCGTGGTGGGCACACTGGCCGGGTTGGCGCCACTCATCCGGCCCAGTTCATTGCGTTCCACCAGCTGCATGCGTTTGTCGAGCCGGAGCAAGGCCTGTTCAATCCGCTCCAAGCGCTGCTGCAGGGCCTGCTGGTTGCCTTCCAACGTGCTCAACGCATTGGTGGGATACATGGGGTAGCCCGCTTGATAAGGCATGGGGGCATAGGCCTGGGGCATCGGTTGGGGGTAGGCCGCCTGAGACTGCTGCGGGCCGGCCGCTGGCTGCAGCGCGTTCAGGCTGGTGTCTTCAGCCTGATAAGCCGCCTGCACCACCGGCTGGCCCGGTGCCCGCCCCAACATCGGCTGGCAAGCTGCCAGGAATGCCACACCTGCCAATGCGGGAAGCCAAGGCAACCGCGCTGCCCCAGCTGGGTTTTTCTCATTGTTTTGGAATGCCTGGCCCATCGCCTGCCCCTCTTCTTGGTAAGGGCATGCTAACAGAGTTCAAGGCGGCTGCAATCAGATTTTCGAGCTAAAGAAGTCACGAAATGCTGCAAAAATAACCTTGATGGATTTTTGCAACAATTCCAAGGTTCCTTTCAACAACGCGCCCAACGTGACCAAACTCAGCTTAAGGGTCTTCATAATCAAGTTAATGAGGGTTTTAATCAGATTTTCCTTGGCCTTTGGATCGCGAATAAAGTTAATAATCCCAAGCAGCAAGATTACCACAATCAGCACCAACAGCACTTGGGCGATCGGTTCCACCACATTCACATAAAAATGGGCCAAGCGCTCAATCCAAGACATTGATTACCCTCTCCGTTCTGGGCTACCGACGGCGAATTGCCCGTATTTTTCGGCCAAGCCAATGCCCGGCACCAGGGGCATGCGGAAGCGGGGAAAATCCAGCGCGTCACCGTCTTTCTTCAGCTTCACAAACGGCACCTTCAGCCTCATCACCCCGCTGGGGCCCATATAGATGGCCTCCCCAGTCTTAAGGTTGGTGAAATCCTCCGGGCGAGCCACGGCATCATATTCCACCCGCGTGCTCTTGCTGTACCCCCGGCCGCGGTTGGTGGTCAGCAGCATGCTAGCATCCTGGTCACCGCTGGCAAAGCCCAGATTTTCGCTGTAGCTCTGGCTGACGAACTCTTTGAGCGCTTGCCCCGCCATTTTGCTCATCATTTCCGCGCTTTCGGGGTCTTTCAAACCAAAGCTGATCTTGCTCAGCGTGTTCCCCAAAATCTTATAGGCAAAGTCTTGGCTCAGGCCGCGGTCTTTGTCGGACAGCGAACTAATCGTCTGAATGAACGGAAACAGGCTGATATTGGCGCTGCGGGCCTGTTCGAACAACGGGGCGAGGGTCGACATCGCGTAACTGCTGAACTCGTCCATCAACACCAAAAAAGTTGGGCTAGGGCGTTCTTCGGGCGGAATATTCTGCAGTTGCCCCACCGCGGTGCGCAGGTCAGAGAGCAGAATCTTGGCAAAGTCGCTCGCCACCTCGGCCTTGGAAAGCATCGGCAAGCCAATGTAAACCAATTGGTTTTCCTTAATGGCCCGCAGCAGGTCCACCTCTGGGTTGTAGGCGTTGAGCACCCGCCCAGCTTCGCCACGGTCGTAGCTGGCGATTTTCCCGGTTAAGTCGCCAAAGGTATGCTGAAAGACCTTGGTGTTGAGTACCCGCATCCCGGTGCGTTTGTCGTCCTCGTGCAGTTGGTCGAAGAAAATCCGGAACTTCGCATAACTTTCGGTATCCTTCGGTCCCTCCTTCAGCAGGTAGCGCAGCAGGCTTTCGCTGCTGAACACCGCATTCAAATCACTGAAGTTAAAGGGCAGGCCCATATCCCGCATGAGTCCGATAATCGCACCCACGGCCTTCCCCGCTTGGCTGCGAAAGTAGCTGTCCTTTCCACCCCCCTGCAGCAGCAGCATGATCCGCGTGGTGATTTCTTCGGCATCCCCGCGCAGCAACGGATTGTAAGTATTGGAATGGGCCGCGTCGTCGATGTTAATGATCCGCACGTCGTGCCAGCGGTTGTGCTGCTTGGCGAGCGTTAAGAACTCACGGATCGCGTCCTTGTTGTTCTTCCCGTCGATATGAATGACACCGCCCCCGCGCATCATCTGCTGTTTCAGAATTAAATTCAGGAAGTTACTCTTCCCACTCCCGGTGGCCGCCACGCCAAGGCAATGCCGGCTCATCAGGTCGGCCGGCAGGAAAAGCTGAGAGTTTGCCATTGGCTTAATTATCTTTCAAATTCTTAGCGCGCGTTGTTATCATACAACACTTGATTGATTTCGCCCCAGTAATATTCGGCGGGAATACGGTTGCTCTGCTGCCGGGCCGCCAAAGGGCGCAGGGTAAGATATTGGCGTAGTTGGGCGCCATAGTGCACCAGGCCGTAAGCTGCGCCTAACAAGAACCCCAGCAACAGCATCGTGCCGATTTCCGCCCGGTCACTCACGCCCGGATGCAGCACCCAGAGGACTAATACGAGGAATCCTAAGGGTTTCATTACCCATATCAGCCGGCTACGGGCCAATCCCACCTCTTCAGGCTTATGCAGCGAGAGGTTATTCGAGCCTTGGGCAAGTTCAACCATGATACACCAATTCTTGTTCTTTCTCGGGGTTGCTGACAAGTCCCTATCGATCACCACGCAAGGCCACCTGACAGGGCCGCGCGAGTCACACCTTAAAAATCTTTAATTTTGGCCAAATAAGGCCGTTTGTAGCTGGCTCGGCGGAATGATGCCCGTCAAGCGCTGGCCGCCTTGGCCGGGCCGACTGATCAGCAACGTGGGGGTTTGGCGGATTTGCAGCCGTTCTAATTCGCCCGGTTGCGGCAAGCGCCAGTCACACGGCAACCCTGTCCGGTTGCCTGGGCTGGGTGCCTGGCGCGGCGAAAGCGGCGTAAGATCGACGCAAGTAAATAGTAACTTGCCTTGGGTGGCTTGGGTGATGGCCATCAGGTCGGGCTTTAACCGGGCACAAAAGGGGCAACTGGCACTAAAATAATACACCAGGATGGGGAGCTGTTCGGCAGGTGTGGCAAAGCGGCCTAGGCGAGGGGCCGTGGGGGTTGGCGCTGTGGGAGTTGCCATTGGTGCCGCAACCGGGGCTGCAACGGGCTGGGCTGGAGCTGACGCCGGACGTGGCAACTCGGTTGGGCTTGGAAATGCCCGTTCCGCCTGCCGCCAGGCCTCGGCCATGGCGTTCGCCTTGCTCTGCTGCGCGCGAAACGCCTCGACCCAACGACGGGCGTTCTCAGGGGTAGGATTCACATAGAATTCGGCGAACTCACGCGGCGGCTTGCCGTGGTTATCCAGAAAGGCTTGGACTGGGTCGGTGGCGGGCCGTGCTGCCGGGGCCGTTGGTACAGGGTTGGGTGGGGCAGGGGCTATTGCCGGACTGGCTGTAGCGGCGCAACGACTTCCGCCAACTTGGAAGTAGTCGACGCAGGGCGTGTATTTGCGTTCAAGCGCCGTTTGGGCCAGCGCCGTACCTGCAACCAGTGTTGCGCTTAGGATAAAATATGGGGTTTTCATGCAGCGCTTTTCTTTATGTTGTTACGCGTGAAACATTAATAATGGTAAGTATCCTGACAAATTCCGCCTTTTTTATCGTAAACCGTGCAGCTGGTTTTGACCCAATAAGAAAAGATGTAGGTGCCCAGATCTGCATTGGCTGTTGCCGAAGGATTTGTTACAGCCTGCAAGGCGCGCGGGCTCCGTCCTTGTCTGCCGGTGGTAAACCACCACGCGCCACCATCTCCGGGGACAAAACAATCCGACCCCCGGTGACGGGTGTTGCCCTGCGTGGGCATCCCCATCGCCTGTGCATAGGAGGAGGGGCTTTTGACAAACGGGTAATCCATACTCATCCGCCAGCCTGCTTGGATGGGCGTGGCCACCCGATTCATGCCCTGTGCCTTGAGGAGCCCCCGATATCCAGCGAGCGCAGCGGCTACGGCACGGTTGGGATGCGTGACCCAGCCGTTT
Source organism: Alphaproteobacteria bacterium (assembly GCA_020249005.1). Lineage (GTDB taxonomy): Bacteria > Pseudomonadota > Alphaproteobacteria > UBA2136 > UBA6156 > JADCGN01. Next base: position 5,738 of record JADCGN010000005.1, on the reverse strand, counting down.
TGTTGGCTTGGGTCGCCCCAACAGGCTTGGATATTCGGGGTGTTTTCTTGGCATTCAGGCTGGTTGACGGGCGGCTTTTTGGCTTGCTGCATTTGTTGGGTAGCCTGATCAGGCGTGAGTTGGCGCGACCAGGCGGGATCATTATCGGAAATATAGGCTTCAAAGCTTCCGCCCGGTCCGGTCGCCGGCCCTTTGGCAAAGTTATTCTTCCTTCCATAGCCATACTCGGAGGCTCTTTGGGTACCATCGGCGTGACAAGTCCCCCGGCCCGTCCATAAATACTCCTGATAGCTTAAGCTACTGAGCCGGCGGTCGGCATTGGGGGCTGGGTTTGACGCCCATACGCGGACTTCGAAAAACCAATTCGGCCCGCTGCCACATTGGCCGGGCTGCACCGGTTTACCGGCGATTGAGGCCCCCTGCCCCATGAACCCGGGTTTTAACAAACTAAAGCCTTTTTGGCAGGAGACTTCAACAATTGCCGCTGGTTCCCAATATTCATAAGTTGCTGTATTAGCTATTAACGGTGGTTTAATACTGCACACCACGGATTGTGGAAAACTGTCGCGTCCAGCATAATTACAGGCGGAGTTATAGACATTCCCCAAATAGGGGAAGTCACGCTGGTTCACACCCAATGATTGACTAATGCCCAATTGATTGACGAGATTTTGAGAACTTTGTTGCAGTTCATTTCTCAAAGTCTTGGAATCCTCTTCTCCTACTTGGATTCTCAAATCCTCAATTTGAGTTCTAAACCTTTGAAGCTCTTCATTGCTTATCTGGGCATTAACCTCTTGTAGCACAAGAGCTGCATTTAACACTAGCAACGCAACCAGTGGGGTAAAATCCTGCCTCATGCTTTTAGCATAAGGTCCTGCGGCACCCCCCGCAACCTAACGGGCGATTGGCAACCAGACCTTATGGCCAGAAAGCAACTTGTAGGCCTGGAAACCGCCTTCCGGACGACCTTGTTGCACAGCTTCCGCCGGCTCTTGGATAACGTAGCAGTCCGCCCGGGCCATGAGATCCTTGGCAAAATCGGGCGCGGTCCGTTGGTATTGCGCATAATCCTGCGCATCCTTCAAACTTAAGCAGGCCACGCTGCCAACCGGCAAGCCGGTCGCCGCATTAGCACCCCCCCCCACGGTCAGCGCCAGGCCGGCAAGGAGTAGCAAGGTTGCATGTTTCATGGGCAAATCTCCCTTGTTTTGCCGCACTCTATGATAAAACTTCTCAGAAAGAAAGTGCCCTCTCATGTACGCTCTCGGTTATCCCCTCTACTCGGCGGTCACGCTGCTTGATTACCTGTTGTTGATCTACACGTTCGTGATTCTGGCGGCTGTCATCCTTTCCTGGACCAACCCCGACCCGCTCAACCCATTGGTACGGATTCTCCGGAACCTCACCGAGCCGGTGTTTGAGAGGCTCCGCCCCTACATTCCTTTGATCGGCGGTTTGGACCTCACCCCCGTGGCCCTCATCGCCATCATTTTCTTTGTCCGCACCGGAATTTTGAAAGTCCTGAGCCGGATGGCGATGGAAATGTCGCAATAACAATAATTTACCCCACCAAATCGCCGCCCGGCCGGGCGGCTTTTTATTGGCTTTGCCACAACCGCTATCGCTCAAGTTCTTTAAATGATGGATTAAAAGAATTTTGTAGAAGTGCCAATTTTATTTAAAAGTTGCATGAGTGCATCATATGATATTATTCTATAAAAAATCCCCCGGGCCTGGGGGAAATATAAAAAGGAAGCTTATCTATTGGTTTTTTAAAGATAAGATCTCCTGCAACGTGGTGGGAAGGGGTGGCGTGTGACCGGCCAAAGCCAAGACTGTCTGAAGGGCTGCACGGGTGGGGCCATAGAGTTGTTCTTGCAACTCGGCAATCTGGTCACTACCTTTCGACTTAATTGCAATACCTAAACAATGCACTTCCGCCACTACTGCAAGTCCTTCAGGAATTGAAATCTGGGCTCTTAAGCGAACGTCAACCTGCACCAGATCATCCTGTGGCAAAGCTGCATGCCCGGTTTGCACCGCCAAATCCAGCTGACGTTCGCCGGGGTTAATCGGGCGTAAAATGGGCCGATTTTCCAGCGAGACATCGATTGGCGCCAAAAAATGCCATGGGCCATTCGATTTAGACTTTGTTTCTTTTGATTTATCGACGATTTTGGAAGATTTTACGGAAGCACCAGTCTGTTGAGACTTGGCCACCGATTTTTGAGGGGTTTTCACAGTTTTGCTCATGGCCTTTTATGCGCTATTCTGCGCGTTTTCACACTTGCCCTGCCACGCCTTATTGCTTATGTTTGCAGCAACGATAAGGAACCTCCCCATGCCCCTCCCCATACTTAACACCCCCGCCCCCGCGTTTGCTTTGCCCGACGCCACAGGGGTTCAACGCAGTTTGAAGGATTACCGTGGTACGTGGTTGCTTATATACTTTTATCCTAAGGCGATGACCCCTGGTTGCACCGTTCAGGCCTGTACCGTCAGAGACAATCAAGCCTTGCTGGACCAACTAGGCGTTACGGTGGTGGGGATCTCGCCCGATAAGCCTGCCCTTTTACAGAAGTTCATTGAAAAAGAACAGCTTAATTTTAACTTGTTGAGCGATGCCGAGCACGTTATGGCCGATGCTTACGGCGCTTGGCAGGAAAAAAGCATGTATGGACGGACTTACATGGGCATGGCTCGCATGAGCGTGTTGGTCGACCCTACTGGTATGGTGCGGATGGTGTGGCCTAAGGTCACACCTGCTCAACAGGCGCAGGATGTTGCAACGTGGTTTAAGGACAACGTTTAGTGTTGCACTAAGATTACTCTTCTTGAGACTTTTGAGAAACATTGTTTCACATGAACCCATGTTACAATTATGAGACTCTCGCACCTCCTTCACTTCACACGGTCCACACTGGAGAACCGTTGAATCGGCATTAAAAAACATTTTTAAACGGCGCCGGGGAAGTTTGCCCCTCTGATGTGAGTATTTATTTATTTTACGGCCTGAGAAGTTTCTCGTATGAACAGGCCAAGGACCAATTGGAAAGAATGTGTATGACTCTCACGCCCTCTAAACTCCGCCATGATCAGCGCCTGGCGCATGACCTGCGCGAGGTGAAGGTCACCACCGGTGTGAACCCCCATGCCGAAGGCAGCTGCCTAATCCGCTTTGGTAAGACCGAGGTGCTTTGTACGGCCAGCGTGCAAGACAAAGTGCCCGCCTGGCTCCGCGGCAAAGGGCAGGGGTGGCTGACCGCGGAGTACGGTATGCTGCCGCGGGCCACCCATGAGCGTAAAGACCGCGAGGCCACCAAGGGAAAACAAGAAGGGCGTACGATTGAAATCCAGCGCCTGATCGGTCGCAGCCTACGGGCGGTGACCGACCTTAAGGCCTTGGATGGTTTTACCTTATGGCTTGATTGCGACGTATTGGTGGCCGATGGCGGTACCAGAACCGCTGCTATTACAGGATCTTACCTCGCTGCCAGCGTGGCGGTTCACCATCTGCAAAGCCGCCGGCTGCTCAAGAGCGCCGCTCCGGTCCTGCGGGATCAGGTGGCCGCAATCTCCTGTGGTCTGACATCGGACGGCGTGGTGCTCGACATGGACTACCAAGAAGATTCAACCACGCTCGCCGACGGCAACTTCGTCATGGCGGGCAGTGGCCATTGGGTGGAAGTCCAGCTGAGTGCCGAACAGCGGCCGGTGACTGCGCAGGAATTAACCACCATGCAGCAACTGGCGCAAAAAGGCCTCTATGAGCTTTTCGATTTACAGCGCCAAGTACTCACGGCTGCCCTGGAAACTTAGGGATCGCGAAACATTTCCAAATTTGAGTCAACGCTTACTGATATTCTACTTTGTGGCTTTTTTGCCAAGGAGCTCCAAAATTCGTTTTTTCATACGTTTCATGGCTTGACAGTGTGACGGTTCGCACGCGATGCCAGCCACATGCTAGCGACGCGTCCAACCGACCTCGTGGTTCTCGCCACCAGCAATTCGGGCAAAATTGCCGAGTTTATGATTCTTCTCCAGCCACTTAAACGGCATTTCATCCCTGCTAAGGACGTGGGGGTGGCCTTACCCGTTGAATTAACCGCCGCCGAAGGTGGCACTTTGGCCGGAAATGCACGGCTTAAGGCGGAAACTCTAGCGCAGGCCACGGGCCACTGGGCATTGGCCGATGACTCCGGTCTGTTTGTCGCAGCCTTGCCGCACCTGTTGGGTGTTGATACAGCCACTTATGCTGGCCCTGATGAGCTTTTAAATACGTTTGCGGCTCTGCCGCCACAAACCCCGCGCACCGCTGCCTTTCATTGCGTATTGGCGTTGGCCAGACCCAACCAACCAACCCTCGTCGTGGAAGGGGTTGACCGTGGCATGGTGGCGCCCGTGCGCAGCGGCTACGGGGGGTTTGGTTATGATTCTATTTTTATTGGAGAAAACCATCATCTCACGAATGCCGTACGGCTGGAACGGGGCGAACCAGCGGCGCAGGTAAAGCAGCACCGGCAGCTGGCTGTATCCGCCTTGTTGGCGGCCTTAAAAATTGCCGCGTGATTGAAATCAATCTTCGATGTCAGCGCCCCTCCATCTTTACGTTCATTGGCCTTGGTGTAAGGCCAAGTGCCCGTACTGTGATTTCAACAGCCACGCCATACCCCAAAGCGGGCTGCCAGACCCCCTTCGTCAAGCCTATATCGCTAAGATTATTGAAGAAATTAAATGGTGGTGCGGGCAGATTGCGCCGCAACGCCCGTTGCAGAGTATCTTCTTTGGAGGCGGCACCCCAAGCTTAATGCAGCCATCAGATATTCAGTTGATTTTACAGGCTGCCAAGCATTTGGGGCGGTGGCAAGCCACAACCGAAGTCACGCTGGAGTGCAACCCAACCAGCGTGGCGGAAGACTTGGGCGCTCGTTATTTTAAAGAAATTCATCAGGTTGGCGTGAATCGCTTGAGCATTGGCGTACAGGGCTTGCGGGATGACTGGTTGCACTTTCTGGGCCGCACCCACCAGGCCACTGGTGCGTTGGCGACGCTGGATGCCGCCCAGCGGGTGTTTGCTCGGGTGAATGCCGATGTAATTTATGGTCTACCGGGGCAGGATTTGCCCGCCTGGCAGGCCCTGTTGCAGGAGCTGGCTGGACGCGGGTTAAGCCACATTGCCGCCTACCAACTCACGGTTGAGCGCAATACGGCGTTTTGGGGACAAGTTCGGAAGGGTTTGTGGCAACCGTTGGAGGCTGATGCGGAGGCCGACTTTTTTGAGGCCACACGGGAGATTTTGCAGGGTTTTGGGTACGAAAATTATGAGATTTCCAATTTCGCCAAGGCGGATGAGGCCTGCCGCCATAATTTAGGCGTGTGGCGGGGTGAGGATTACCTTGGAGTTGGGGCTGGGGCGCACGGGCGGGTGACACTTGGCGACGGAACCCGGGTGGCCACCGCCAACCGCAAGCTCCCCGAGGCTTACCTGCGCGGAACAATGACCGACTTTAAACACTTTATCAGTTGGGAACCCCTGAATCCGGTAAGAACCATCCAGGAGACGTTGTTTACGGGTTTTCGTCTCGCTGAGGGAGTCGACATCATACAGCTACAAAAAACTTACGGTAATGATGCCTGGGAGGCTGCCGTGAAAATGACGGAATTCCAGGAATTTAGTCGTTTGGGGTGGATACAAAGCCTTACCACCCCCCACGAGACCCGTTGGCAGCTTACCC